>JAAXWY010000011.1 GCA_013334745.1 Coriobacteriia bacterium | reverse complement strand
TGCGACGGACTTCGCCGGCCGCATGCCCATCGCCCCTCCGGCAAGCGCCTGGATGCGCGACGGAGTGGCAAGTGCACTCTGCTGAACCTCGAGCATGTCACCCTCGTACTGCTCGAGCTTGATCTCGCTGCGAAGCCGCGTGGAGTCCATCGAGGCTTGCGCGGCCCGCACCGATAGCCAGATGCGACCGAATCCGAGCGCAGCGACGATTACAACCACCACGGCGAAGAACACGAAGGCCTGAGCGGCTGCTTCATTGGCGTTCGCACGCGAGCGCGTGGACTTCTTCGACGACGGTCGCGACTTCACGACTCTGAGGCGCGGTCCACGAGGCTGTGCCCGGTGCGTGTCGTGCTTCAGCGCAGGCAGACCCATGGTTTCGCGCCCCCTCTCATCTCTCGTGCCCGCCCCCGATAGGCGATGCTTCCATCAGATCTTCTCGGCGACCCTGAGCTTCGCGCTCCTGGACCGCGGATTCGTTTCAATCTCCTCAGCGCTTGGCAGGATCGCCCGGCGCGTGAGAACTCGGAGTACCGGCTCGTGCCCGCAGGTGCAGACCGGGAGGTCTGGCGGACAAACGCACCCCCGTGCGAGATTCTGGAACGCCTGCTTGACGATGCGATCCTCAAGCGAGTGGTAGCTGATGACCGCTATCCGCCCCCCGTGCGACAGCCAGCGAACGGCTGCTTCAAGCGAGGTCGCGAGGACGTCGAGTTCACCGTTCACTTCGATGCGGAGCGCTTGGAAGGTGCGCTTCGCGGGGTGACCGCCCTCGCGGCGAGCCGCAGCCGGTATCGCCGACTTGATGATGTCGACGAGCTGCGACGTGGTTTCGATGGGATGGTGGGCCCGCGCGGCTACGATGAATGCTGCGATGCGCGTGGCCCACCTTTCCTCACCAAAGTCGCGAAGTATCCGGGCGAGGTCGGCTTCGGAGTAGGCTGCGATGACCTCAGCTGCGGTTTGGGTCTGACGACCCGGATCCATCCGCATGTCCAGAGGCGCGTCCTCCCGATAGGAGAACCCGCGCTCAGGGACGTCCAGTTGATGCGAGCTGACTCCGAGATCGAAGAGAAATCCATCGATGTACGGAATGCCCGCCTGCGGGAGCAAACGATCGAGCTCGCTGAAGTTGCCCTTGAGCAGGATCGTGCTCTCTGAAAGTTCATGCTGGCCGAGGCGTAGTGTGGATGCTGCTGCGGCAAGTGCTGCGTCATCTTGGTCAATCCCGACGAGTAGTCCGCCGGGGGCCACGAGTTCTTGAAGCCGCTTCGCGTGTCCTGCCCCGCCTAAGGTGCAGTCACAGACTATCGAACCGGGTTGCGGCGAAAGTTGCTGCGTGACCTCGGCCAGCAAAACTGGGGTGTGCCGATATTCCATTTTCAAGCCCTAGAGCAGGCCGGCGGTCGCCAGCTTGCTCGCGAGGTCCTCGATCGAACCCCCGTCGTCGCCTATGTAGGTGGCCCACCGCTCTGAGTCCCAGATCTCGATCCGGTTCCCGTTGCCGGTGACGGCGACGTCCTTCTTCAGCCCCGCGTAATCGCGGAGCTGCTGAGTGAGCGAGATGCGGCCCGCAGAGTCCAACTCGACCTCCTGCGCGCCGGAAGTGAGCTTGCGACGAAGGCGCCGGACTTCCTCGTCGAAGTCCTGCTTGGCCATGAGTGCACCCACGTAGCGGTCGTACTCATCGGTCGAGTAGACGGCGAGACAGCCTTCGAAGCCCTTGGCTACGACGAGCTTGCCGGTGAGCTGTGCACGGAACTTGGACGGCAGCGAGACACGGCCCTTCGCGTCCATCGTGTGCTGGTAGTCCCCGAGAAACATCCGTGTCACCTCCCGCCCTCTCGCATGTCCTAGGGAGACACTGCGTGCCACTGCCCCCCTCTGCACGCCATCCTATGCCACTCTATCCCACTTCGCAAGCCTTTCATGGGAATCTGTGACACATGTACCCATTTGTCCACACCGAGCTAACACCCGGTTCTCCCGCCGACACTCGACGCGTGCGTGTGACCGCCATCGATCCGCCAGATTGTTGCTTCGGAAAGGGCCCGTGAACCACCGTCCGTGTCTTCGCGTCTGAGTGTTCGAGTGGATGGATTGCTGGGATGACAACCGAATAGGCACGCAATCTCCACGCGCAGTTTGCCGAGCGACTGAGAGTACGCGTAGAATCGGGGCGAATCGTATCGGCGACTCGGAGGTGGACGGTCACATGACCGCTAACTGGGCTGGAGCTGTAGTCAACGTTCTGATCCTCGGGTTCTTCATGCTCGCGATCATCGGCATCGCACTGGGTGCCTATGCAGCGAGTGCGCTGAAGAAGGCCGAGGGCAGGAACGAGGAGAAGGTCTCCCTGGAGTCCTAGTCCTCCCGTGCCTGTTCTGTTTGCCGAGCGTCCTTCCGCGCGACTGCGGTAGGGCGCTCGTCGTTTTCCTGCGGCGATGCGCACGACGATGGAGGTGTTCGTGATGAGATCACGTACGACGCTCACCGTTCGCTCGCTCTGTTCAATTGTTCTTGTAGTCTCGCTGCTCGCTCTCGCCGGCTGCGGCGGGGCCTCGACACGAACGGCAATGGACGTCGGAACCGGCGGGGCCGCCGTCTCCCCAAGCTACGACCCCGGGGCAGCCAAGTCAGATGTGGGTGGCGCGCCGGTCGCCGACGAACTAGCCGTCAGTAGCACTACCGAGCCGTCCCCTACAGGTGACATGCTCGTGATCACGAACGCGGGTATCGGAATCGAGGTCAAGAACCTCGAGGAAGCCGTCGAGTCGGTCCGCGCGATCGCCACCAAGCACGGTGCCCAGATCGCCAACCTGTCGGTCTACTCGGGCAGCGAAACGGTCGTCACCCCCGAGCCCTATCCGATGGCGTCGTCTGGCGACTACGTAGCGCCCACACCCGGCGGCGCGTCGATCACTCTGCGAGTGCCGTCGGACAAGCTACCCGCCGCCGAGCGTGAGATCGGCGCCTTGGGCAAGGTCACCTCGCAGACATCGAGCCAGGATGACGTCACGCAGCAGCACGTCGACCTCAAGGCGCGCCTGAAGAACCTCGAGGCTGAGGAGACTCGACTTCGCGCCTTCTTCACCAAGGCCACCAAGGTCTCCGAGATGCTCGCCATCGAGCAGGAGCTGGCGCGCGTTCGGGGCGACATCGAGTCGATGCGCGCGCAGATCGACTACCTCGAGCGCCAGGCAGCACTCGCAACCCTGACCGTCACCCTGTCGCAGCCGGGCGCACTGGTCAGCCCCGCCGCCGGCGGATGGGGCTTCGCGGCCGCGATCCGTGACGGCGTGCGCGGCGGTGCTGCCGTCACGCGGGGGCTCATCACGGTCCTGCTCGCAATGCTGCCGCTCATCGTGCTCGGCGTGCTTCTGTTCCTCGCGATCCGAGCGATGGTTCGTGGTCGTCGCAGGCGACACGCCGCCGCATCGGCAGACGACTACGCCGCACAAGAAGCAGCGCTCCCGGCAGAGCACACGGACGACTCGCCGCAGGCCTGAGCGTCCCGCATCACCGCCACACACAAGAGGGGCACCGGTCACCCGGTGCCCCTCGTAGCGTGACGATGCAGAAGTGAGTCGCTAGCCCTTTTCCTTGTACGGCTTGCCCACGGCGGCAGGTGCAACCGCCTTGCCCACGACACCCGCCAGAACGATGACGGTCAGCAGGTAGGGCAGCATCAGGAAGAACTGTGACGGGATCTTGATGATATCGCTGAACAGTTGCAGTTTGAGTTGAAGCGCATCGGCGAAGCCGAACAACAGCGACGCGAGATACGCCCCTCCGGGAGTCCAGCGGCCGAAGATGTTGGCCGCCAGCGCGATGAACCCACGACCGTTCGTCATGTTCTCGGTGAACGATCCCACCTGCTCAAGCGTGAGGTTTGCGCCCGCAAGGCCGGCCATCGCACCCGAAATCAGCACGGCGAACCAGCGACCACGCAACACGTTGACACCGACGGTGTCGGCCGCGCGTGGATGCTCTCCAAGCGCACGGAGCCGCAGGCCCCACCGCGTTCGGTACAGCGCCCACGTGAGGTATACGGCCAGCCCCATGCCCACGTACACCAGCGGCGTATAGCCAAAGAGCACCGTGCCGAGCCAGCGCCAGATCACCGGCGCATCGGGCGGAACCACGTACAGCGGTTGGATCGTCTTGACCGGATCGGTGGTTCCCGGGTGGCCGAACACCGTCTCCATAAGGAATCCGGTGATACCGAGTGCAAGTATGTTGACCGCCGTGGCTGAGATGATCTGGTCGGAACGGAGATTGATTGACGCCCATGCGTGGAGTGAGGCGAAGACGAGGGACGCGCAGACGGCCGCAACGACGCCTATCCAGGCGTTACCGGTGAACAGGGTCGCCGCAACACCGGCGAACGCCGCGACGAGCATGAGCCCTTCCATCGCGATGTTGGTCACGCCGGAGCGCTCACAAATCGACGCACCGACGGCCGCGAGTGCAATCGGTGTCGCAAGCCGTACGGCTGAAGCGAACAGTTCGGGAGTGAGGATCTCGGCCAACACGTCACTCACCCCCCTTCCTGCGAACCCGGGCGACCGCCCACGTCACGATGGTTTCGGCGCCGACAAGGAAGATGATGGTTCCCTGGATGATCGCGATGACCTTCTGCGAGACCTCGGCTTCGAGCTGCATCGTGCCGGCGCCCGCGGACAGCGAACCGAAAAGGATCGCGGCGGCGATGACGCCGAACGGGTTGTTCTTCGCAAGCAACGCGACCGCGATACCTGTGAAGCCGAACCCCGATGAGAACTGGTCGAACAAGCGATAGTGCACCCCCATGACCTCGGCAGCACCCGCGAGTCCCGCCAGCCCACCTGAGATACACAGCGAGGTGATCGTCGTGCGAGCGACAGAGATACCGGCGGTCTGGGCAGCCGCGGGGTTGAACCCGACCGCGCGCGCCTCATAGCCCATGACTGTGTACTTGAGCACAAGCCACACCACGAGTGCCGCAACCACGCCGAGAAGAATGCCCGTATGGGCCCGGCTCGAACCAAGGAACGGCAGCAGGTCGGAGATGCGCGGAAGCTGGCTGGTGACGGGCAGCTCGGTCGTCTGCGGGATGCTGCCCTCTGCGCGCAGCGGTCCGTTGACGAGGAACGACACCAGGTACCGCCCGATGTAGGTGAACATCATCGTCGTGATGACCTCATGCGCCCCCAGCCGTGCCTTCATGAGTGCCGGGATGAACGCCCAAGCTGCGCCCGCCAGAAACGCTGCGAACAGCACGATCGGCAACGAGACGAGAATCGGCAGCCCGGCGACGGCCAAGCCCACGAACGCGGCGGCGAGTCCACCAAGGAACAGTTGACCCTCGGCCCCGATGTTGAAGAGCCCGGCGCGGAAGCCGTAGGAGACCGCAAGACCCGTGAACACCAGCGGAGTCGCCCGTAGGAGGGTCTCGCCGATCTGTCGCCATCCGCCGAACGCGCCCGAGAACATAGCCGAGTAGGCGGCGACCGGGCTCTCGCCCGACGCAAGGATCACAAGCGACCCTACAAGCAGGGCGATGAACACCGAGATGAACGGGGTCGCCACCCGAATCGCTCGACGGGCGGCTTCTTGCTCGAGCGCGAAGCGCTTCTCGGCGTCAAGCTCTTGTTGGGGCGTCAGCTTGCCTTCGTCACTCATCGCCGCCACCCCCCTCGACCTGTGCGGCCCGAGTGGAAGAGCCACCTGTCATGTAGACGCCCAACTCCTCTTTGCTCACGGCGCCACCAGCGAACTCAGCGACGACGCGGCCTTCGTACATGACGAGGATCCGATCGGACAGCGACTCGATCTCCTCGAGTTCCATGCTCACAAGCAGCACACCCTTGCCGGCGTCGCGCTCGGCGAGAATGCGGCGGTGAACGAACTCGATGGCGCCTACATCAAGACCGCGTGTTGGCTGTGCGGCGATGAGCAGCTCGGGGTCGCGTCCGAGTTCGCGTGCGAGCACGAGCTTCTGCTGGTTGCCGCCGGAAAGGTTCGCCGCAAGCACGTGCTCGCTTGGGGTACGCACGTCGTACTCCGCGATGCGCTCGGCAGCGACGCGCTGCATGGCAGCGCGATCGAGGATGCCGAACTTCGCGAACGGTGCGCGATCGTGATCGCCCAGAATCATGTTCTCGACCAGATCGAAGTCGAGAACCAGTCCGCGGCGGTGCCTATCGGCGGGAACATGCGAGACCCCTGCCGCGATGGTCGCATCAGGCGGCGCATGGGTGATGTCTTTGCCGTTGAGCGTGACCGTGCCGGATGTGGGACGCCGTAGTCCGACTATTGCCTCGACCAGCTCGCCCTGCCCGTTGCCATCGACCCCCGCAATCCCAACGATCTCACCCGAGCGGACCTGCAGGGACACGCCCTTGAGCGCCTCGAGCTTGCGATCGTCGAGTACGTTTAGGTCTCGCACCTCGAGCCGCACATCACCGGGTGTGGAGGGCTGCTTCTCAACTCGGAGTACGACCTCGCGACCGACCATCATCCTCGCGAGACTCTGTTCGGTTGATTGCGAGGGGGTCGTCTCGCCGACGACGCGCCCCATGCGCATGACGACGATCTTGTCCGAGAACGCCATGACCTCGTCAAGCTTGTGGGTGATGATGACCACCGCAAGGCCCTCGGCGACGAGCTCACGAACGATCTCGAACAGCTCACTGACCTCTTGCGGCGTGAGCACCGCAGTCGGCTCATCGAGGATGAGGATGCGTGCGTCCCGGTAGAGCGCCTTCAGGATCTCGACGCGCTGCTGCATTCCCACCGAAAGGTCCATCACCCGAGCGTCGGGGTCGACCTTGAGGCCGTAGCGCTCCGAGATCTGGACAACCTTCGCGCGGGCGGTGGCGCGATCGATTGCGCCGAAGCCCTTACGCACCGGCTCCATGCCAAGCACGATATTCTCGGTCACGGTCAGCGGCTCTACCAGCATGAAGTGCTGATGCACCATGCCGATCCGAAGGTTGATGGCATCGCGCGGCATGCGAATCTGCACGACTTTGCCGTCAACCGCGATCTCGCCGGCGTCTGCCGCGAGCAGCCCGTACGCGACGTTCATGAGGGTCGACTTGCCGGCACCGTTCTCGCCGAGCAACGCGACGACTTCACCGGGCGAGACGCTCACCGAGACATCCTCGTTGGCGAGCACGCCAGGAAACCGCTTCGTGATCCCCCGCAACTCGAGCACCGGGGGCAGTGGAGCCTTGCTGGGCACCGCGTCGGACTCGAGACCGGGCTCGGTGGTCATCGTTTCTCCCGTCAGGCACGAATCGGCCGCCCCGGCGCGCGCATGGCACTCGCCGAGGCGGCCGACCGATCAGGATCAGATCATCGTGAAACTGGTGCGGTATTACTTGGTCTCAGGAACCGTGACCGTACCGGCCTTGATGTCTGCGGTCGCCTTGGCAACGGCGTCCTTGACCTCAGCCGGCATCTTGGCATCCCAGTCGTGGAACGGGGCGAGACCGACGCCGTCCTCGGCGAGACCGAAGACCTTGTTCTCCCCGCCCTTGACCGCGCCATCGACAGCTTCCTTGACCGTCGAGAAGACGGCGTTGTCGACGCGCTTTACGGCAGACGTGATGATCGTGTCGCCGATGCCCGGGATGGTGTTGAACTGGTCAGCGTCGACGCCGATGAACAGCGCCTTGTTGTCCTGGCACGCCTTGGCCGAACCGTTACCGGTCGAGCCGGCGGCGGCGAAGATGATATCGGCGCCACCCTCGATGAGGCTCTTACCGGCCTCGATGCCCTTCTGGGCGTCGGTGAACGTGCCGGTGTAGACGCTCTTGACCTCAACGGTGGGATCGACGGACTTGACGCCCGCGATGAAGCCGGCCTCGAACTTCTGGACCGGCGGAATCTCCATGCCACCGACGAAGCCGACGACCTTCTTGTCGTTGATACGAGGATCGACGTCCTTCATGGTGGTCAGCTTGCCCGCGACGACGCCTGCGAGATAGCCGGCCTCCTGCTCCTTGAAGTTCAGGCCGACCACGTTGGCGCCCGGCTTCTCGAAGAAGATGTCGATGCCGCCGAAGGTGACGTCAGCGAACTGCGGGGCGATCTTGTTGACCGTATCGGTCATGAGGAACCCGACCGCGAAGATCGGACCGTAGCCGGCGGTCGCCAGCTGGTTGAGGTTGTTCTCGTAGTCCGTCGGCTCCTTGGACTCGAGGACCTTGATCTCGGTACCGAGCTCCGTCTCAGCGCGCTGCAGACCGGCATACGAGAGGTCGTTGAAGGACTTGTCGCCCAGACCACCGACGTCGGTGACCATTGCGGCCTTCACGTCGGTCTTCGGCTTCTCGGCCGGTGCAGGAGTCGTCGGCTCCGGCGCCTTGGCACATCCGCCGGCGAACGCCGCAATCAGACCAATCACGAGCATCACCGCTACGAGCTTGACCCACTTCGATCTCACGGAGATCTCCCTCCTCTAGTTTGGGGACTACCCACTCCCCTGATTGTAGTCCAACCGCCGTCAGTTGGCGGACCAATTATGGAGCGAATCGCGAGCTCAGCGAACACGTGCCCTGGGGTGTGTGGAGAGGTACTCCTCCCGCACGTGACGACGGTCCACATGCGTGTAGACCTGCGTGGTCGAGATGTCCGCATGCCCGAGCATCTCCTGCAGTGCCCGCAGATCGGCACCACCCTCAAGCATGTGCGTAGCGAAGGAGTGCCGAAGGGTGTGGGGATGCAGCGACTCGATCCCGACGCGCGCCCCGTAGGTCTTCACGATATGGAACACGCCGCCTCGCGACAGACGCCCACCGCGCACATTGAGGAATACCGCAGACGCACCGCTGCCACCCAGTGATGCCTTCGGACGTAAGGACGACCGTCCGTGAGCCACGTACGCGTCCAGCGCGTGACTTGCCATGCCGGCGACGGGGACGACCCGCTCCTTGCCGCCCTTACCGAAGACGCGTACGAGTCCGGCCGACAGGTCGAGGTCGGTCAAGTCGAGACCTGTCAGTTCGCTGACTCGCAGCCCGCAACCGTACAGCGTCTCGAGCATGGCCCGGTCTCTTGAGCCTGCGGGTGAGTCGGGAAAGGGCTGGCCCAGCAACCTGTCTACGTCTTCGATGGAGAGCACGTCGGGCAGGCGCTCTGGGACTTTGGGCAGAGGGAGTCGCGCTGTGGGGTGATTCTCAGTCACACCCTCACGCACGAGGAACTTGTGAAACCCCTTGACCGCTGAAACCTTACGCTCGACCGACGAAGGCGACAGTCCGCGCTCCCTGAGGGAAGCAATGAAGGCCGTGACGTCGTCGCGTGATACCGAGTCCGGCTCGCTCACGCCCCTGCTCGCCAAGACGGCGTCGTACTCGGAAAGGTCGCGCCCGTAGGCGGCGATCGTATGTTGGGACGCGCCTCGTTCGACCGAGAGGTGACCGAGGTACTCTGCGATGAGACTTTTCACGGACCCAGTATAGGTGCGCGGCTACTGAGCGGAGCCCTCCGGCGGGACCTCTACCGATGGCTTCGGCGTCGGATCGACGATCTCGGGCGCCTCAGGCGCCGGCTTCGGCGCCGGTGCGGGTGCCGGTGTGGGTGCCGCTGCGGGCTCTGCCGTCGCCAACTGCTCCCGAATCGCCGCCTTGATCGCTCTCACCGACTCTGCCTGCTCCGGGTCAGCCGGAGCGAGTGGGTTGTCCGCCGAGCTGAGCTTATCGGTGGCGAGCAGCGTCATCAGCAGGTTGAACGCGTTGGCGCCCCCACCGTCGCCCTCACCACCGCTATCGCCCATCTGGACGTACGTGGAGGGAACGATCGGGATCTTCGCCGTCTCGATCGCCGTGGCCAGCTTGCCCATGACCTCTTGGATGAGCTGGAGCTGCGGCCCGCCGTAGGCGCGCACCTGCTCTTCGATCGCGATAGCGCGCCCGATACCGACGCGCGCCTCCTTCTCAGCATCGGCCTGCGCGATAAGCCTGACACGCGTTGCATCGCCGTCGGCAAGCAACTTCACGCGCTCAGAGTCGGCTGCTGCCAGCGTCTTCACGCGCTCGGCGTCTTGCGTGGCGCGCTGCAGCTCGGCGCGACCGGAGTTCTCCTGAATCCTGATGTTGATCTCGGACTGCGTAAGGATCGTCTGCTGCTCGGCGACGGCCGTCGCCTCCTTCAGTTCGCGCTCCTTATCGGCGGCCACGCGCTGCTTCTCGTAGGTCTCGAGCTTCTCGACCGCGACCTGCCGGTCACGAAGCTGCATGAGGATCTGCTCGATCTTGTCGTCGCCCGGCTGCGAATGCGGCGTGCCGATGAGCACCTCTTCAAGCTCGAGGTTGTAGTGCTCGAACTTGGCCTTCATCTCGGTACTCGAACGGGCCTGGATGTCGGCGCGCTGCTGGAGGAGCTGGATAAGCGTCATGGTCTGGCCGATGTTCTTGAAGTACGCCGAGACCATCGGGTCGAGCGTCTGGTTGACAAGCATCTTGATATCGCCGAAGCGCTGGATGACGAGCGGCGCCTTCTTGTAGTCGATGTGGATAACCACCGAGAGTGGCAGCAGCGGCTCGAAGGCGTCCTTGGTGATCAGGCTCACCTCGGCGAGATTCTCGTCGTAGTTGTGCTCACCACTCTGGCCGAGGATCCACTTGAGGATGATGTTGGTCGTGGGAACCATGCTGATGGAGCCTGCGTACGTGTTGAACGCGTACTTGCCCGGCATGAGGGCTTCGCTCCAGACGCCGCGGTTGCCCATCGCGACCAACTCGCCGTGGCGGTACTCCTCGCCGGAGGTGTCCACGCCCTTAGGCCCGTAGTACGACACCACGACACCCGTGTAGCCCACAGGAACAACGATCTTGTTGATGAGTTCGACGGTGGCGAACAGTCGGTTGACGAAGTACGTGCCCTCTGTGAGCACCTGATACTGACGACCACGGAAACCGCCGCCGGCGAGGAACGCCTCGGGGTTCTGGAAGTTGTTGTGGTAGTTGGGATCGCCCTGCTGATCGCCCACGTTGGGGGCGATGATGTCGCCCATGGGCAGCGACGGACCGTCGTTGACCGTCACAATGCCCGTCTTGTCGTCAGCACCCTTGATGACGATCGGGTTGAAGCCGTCCACCGATGAGAGGTGCTGGGCCATCATCTGAATGGTCGCCTGTTCCTGGGCGGTGGTGCCCATCGGCAGGTAGTAGATCTGACCCTCGGTGATGATCACGAACTGCGCGAGGTTGAACGCGTAGGTTCCCTCTCGCAGAATCTGCCGCTGCGGACCTCGATGACCGCCACCCTCGATGAACGCCTTGACGTCTTGGAATGTGTTGCCCGGTATGACCGCGCCGAGTGTCTGACCCGGAGGTAGCGGGACGCCGTCACGCGCGAAGACGTACCCGATCTTGCCCTGCGTGATGGTGACGAGCGGCATCACGTGAACGCGGTACATGAGTGGCGTGCGGAAGTGGATGCCGCCTCGTAGCACATCGGGCTGGTAGCCTGCTTGGCCGCCCAGGGCGATGATCGCATCCTTGAGTGAACCCTTGGGGCTCCACCACTTCTCGACGATCGCCACGCGGTCATTGCGGATGACGCGGAAGCCGATCAGCCACAGCGACACGACGAATCCGATGAACACCGCCGTTACCGCGAAGAGCATCTGGAACAGGAACACCGCTACCCCCTCCGACTGGGCCGCGCCCTGCGCGACCATGAAGGAATTCATACCCGTTCGAAAGCCCACGACACGTCTAGCATACGACGAGACCGCCCCGTTGAAACGGGACGGTCTCGATTAGTTTGGATCTCTTCTGTGAGCGGGACTACGCGAGCAGCGACTCCAGCGGGGTGTACTCGAGGCCGTGGACCTCGGCAACCTCCTTGTAGACGACCTTGCCACCGAGAACGTTGACGCCCTTGGCCAGTGCAGCGTCATCCTTGACCGCCTGCTTCCAGCCCTTGTCGGCGATGGCGAGTCCGTAACGCAGCGTGGCGTTCGTGAGCGCCATCGTGGAGGTGTTTGGCACAGCACCCGGCATGTTGGCCACTCCGTAGTGCAGCACACCGTCAACAAAGTACGTGGGGTCGGCGTGCGTCGTCGCGTGCGTGGTCTCGATGCAACCGCCTTGGTCGACGGAGACGTCGACGAGCACGGCACCTGGCTTCATCTTCGGGAGCATGTCCTTGGTCACCAGGAACGGGGTCTTGGCGCCCGGCAGCAGTACTGCACCGATGACGAGGTCGGCAGCGTAGACTTCCTGCTCGACATTGTGCTTGCTCGAGTACACGGTACGGATGCGGTTGCCCCAGATCTCATCGAGGTAGCGCAGGCGATCGAGGTTGATATCCATGATGGTGACGTCGGCGCCCATACCCATGGCGACGTATGCGGCGTTCGTGCCCACGACGCCACCGCCGAGAACGACGACCTTCGCGGGGTGCGTGCCTGGGACGCCGCCCATGAGTACGCCACGCCCGCCGAACGGCTTCTGCAGGTAGGTCGCGCCCACCTGAGCCGCCATACGACCGGCAACCTCGGACATCGGGGCGAGCAGCGGAAGTGAACGGTTGGGAAGCTCGACGGTCTCGTAGGCGATGCAGACGGCCTTGGAGCCGATCAGGCCCATCGTCTGCTCGTAGTCAGGGGCGAGGTGCAGGTAGGTGTAGAGGATCTGGCCCTCACGCAGCTTCTCGATCTCGACGGCCTGAGGCTCCTTGACCTTCACGATCATGTCGGCAGCTGCAAAGACCTCATCGGCGGTTGCGATCATCTTGGCACCGGCGGCAACGTACTCCGCGTCCGGAAACGAGGAGCCCTCGCCGGCTGAAGCCTGAACGAGCACGGTGTGACCGTGCGCCACGAACTCGGCGACGCCGGCGGGCGTCATGCCGACACGGAACTCGTTGTTCTTGATCTCCTTGGGGACTCCGACGATCACGATCGCACTCCCTTTCACAGTTGGTTTCGTGTACCGGCGTCTTGGCGACGCAAGGGCTAGATACCCGCTTTCGGGTGTCAAGCCTCGACCAGTCTACACGCCCCCGAAATGAATGCAATAGCACTCAAACTGCATACTCTAAGCGCGGGCCTCAGTGATTATCCGATATTTTCGGCCTTGCCGAGCGTGCGGCCACCTCTCCGGCGGCATAGGCTGCGAAATAGAATGCAGGATCGTCTGCGAAGCCGCGCCGCATCGTCGTTACCGTCAGGCCGCGAAGATTGGGAGCGTCCTGTGTTCCGGCCCGTGCGTCCGCTCGTTCGTGCGTGCCCCAGATGCCGGCAGCCTGCAGCGCTGCGTCAACCCGCCCCGCGAGTTCGCCGGGCAACGTGGGGACCGCGACCAGGCAGCGCGTCATCGCGACGCGCGTCAGCGCGGCGATGCTGTGGTGACTCACGACGCGATGCCGTTCGCGTTCGTCTGCAAACGAGAGCCGTAGACACGCGATCGGGGTACCGCCGACCGCGGCGGCCGCGTTGAGCGCTTCTCCCTGCCCGATCCCGCCATGCCCGAACGGTGTCGCCGTACCCACGACGCCCGGCCCGATTGCGACGACGGCGATGTCGGCGAATGCGACGTGGCGCGCGGCCAGCAGCGCGGAGTGCAGGTTGATAGCCTCAAGCCCGCCTCCGAACGCCTGGCCGCAGCTGATCGTCTCGTCGATAAGGCCCGCCTCCACCGCCTGCGCGACGATGCCGGAGAGCGCCATGGGCAGGGCGGCCTGATCGGTCATGCAGTACGCGACCCGCAGCGCGGGATCCGCCTGCTTGATCGCAGCAGCCACGAGCGGAACCTGACTGTGGAGCCCGCAACAGACCACGGGCATCCCGTCCACGGACCTCGCGGCCGCCATCACTTCGTGAAACGGACTCTCTTGGGACTCGACGGCCAGAACGTCACGCTGCAGCGGCGTATAGCGCAGCTTCATGACGTGGCCGCCGCTACCCGAGTCGAGCGCGACTCCCCTTCCAGCGCCTTCGCGAGCAACGACGAAATGGGTGCCACCGGTGCCCAGCGCCAGATCGACGGCGGTCGTGTTGAGGAGCACGCGGTCGCCCGTCGCGCAGGTGCCCGAGAGGTCGGGGTAGTTGATCGCGCTGCCGCCCGAGCCGTCATCAAGCGACACGCTGAGACGCTGCACCGCCCCCCCATCGGAGACGACCGCACTCACCGAGCCCCAGACGAGTCTCACGACACACCCGATTCGCCAAGCCGAACGGCGGCGGCGACGCAGACCCTCGCAAGCGCATTCAGGTCCGCGACCTCGATCTGCTCGGCAGTGCCATGAACGCCCGACATGCCGCACGCCAAGGCGAGTGTGGGGATGCCCATCGCGGCGAGAACGTTAGCGTCCGATCCGCCGCCGGTCAGGTACGTCCACGGCGCAAGACCCGCATCGCACATCGCCGATACGACCACCGACATCTCACGACCCTCCTCGGGCTGCACGAAACCCTCGTACTCGAGGTTCCAGTCGAGCTCGACCTGCCCGCCGAAGCGCTCGGCCGCATCACGCATCGCGCGATCCATATCCGCTTTGACCTGCTCGACGCGGTCGCTGTCGAGGGAGCGGCACTCCCCGGTGATGTCGCACTGCGCGGTGACGACGTTTGTCGCGCGGCCACCGCGGATCGACCCGACGTTGGCGGTGGTGCGTTCGTCGAGCCGGCCAAGCTCCATGCTCGCGATGGCGTGCGCCGCCATGGTGATGGCGCTGACGCCGGCCTCGGGGGCAACGCCGGCGTGGCATGCTCGGCCGAGGAACCGCGCCGTGAAGGTGTAATGCGTCGGGGCGCCGACAACGATGCCGCCGGGAGCGCCGTCGGCATCAAGCACGAGACACAGATCACACGCCACGTCCTCAGGCCGCAGGTGCTTGGCACCATGCAGGCCGACCTCCTCCTGCACCGTGAAGATGATGCGCAGTGTCGGTCCTGGAGCACCGGACTCGGCGACCCGACGAACCACTTCGATGGCCGCAGCGAGTCCCGCCCGGTCGTCTGCACCCAGCACCGTCGGACCCGCGGAGTGCACGATGCCCTCGGTGACCACCGGCTCGATGCCACGACAGGGCTCGACCACATCGAGATGCGCGCTCAGAGCCAGCGTTCCCGGAAGTTCGCCCGGCAACAGCGCGATGAGGTTGCCCACATCCGAGCCGGTCTTCTCGGCGGCGTCATCGAACCACACGCGGCAGCCCGCCGCTTCGAGCGCGTCTCGGCAGTACTCGGCTGCAACGCGCTCGGAACCCGAGGGCGAATCGATGCGCACGAGGTCGAGGAAGGTCGACAGCAGACGTTCGTCGCTCATCGCCCGGCCCTCATCTGCGCTCAGCGGCCGTTCTTGTACGTCACAGCGGCGCCGATGAAGTCACGGAAGAGCGGTGCCGGCCGGGTGGGACGGCTCTTGAACTCGGGATGACCCTGATTGCCGAGGAACCACGGGTGGTCCGGCAGCTCGATCATCTCGACGAGCTTGCCATCAGGCGACAGTCCGCTGATGACCATGCCCGCCTCGGTGAGCTTGTCTCGGTAGGCGTTGTTTACCT
The DNA here is from genome assembly GCA_013334745.1 of Coriobacteriia bacterium. Classification (NCBI taxonomy): domain Bacteria; kingdom Bacillati; phylum Actinomycetota; class Coriobacteriia; species Coriobacteriia bacterium. The sequence continues at coordinate 40,133 of JAAXWY010000011.1, read as the reverse complement.
CGTAGCGGTGGCGATGACGCTCGTAGATGAGGTCTTCACCGTACGCCTCATGACCCTTGGTGCCGGGAGTGACCTGGCACGGATAGGTACCGAGGCGCATGCTGCCGCCCATGTCCTCGACGTCCTGCTGCTCGAGCATCAGGTCGATGACGGGGTGCTCGGTGACCGGATCGAACTCGGCTGAGTTGGCGCCGGTGAGGCCAGCCACGTGACGCGCGAACTCGGCGACGGCAACCTGCATTCCAAGGCAGATACCGAAGTACGGCACCTTGTTCTCGCGGGCATAGCACGCTGCGCGGATCTTGCCCTCGATGCCGCGGATGCCGAATCCGCCTGGCACGAGAATGCCGTCCATCTTCATGAGAAGCTGGTCGACCTCCTCCGGGGTGAGCGACTCGGCGTCCAGCCAGTGCGTGTGGACCTTCACGTCGTGGAAGATGCCGGCATGGTCGAGCGCCTCGTTGACTGAGAGGTACGCATCAGGAAGCGCGACGTACTTGCCAACCAGGCCGATGTTGACCTCGTCGGACAGTGAGGCGGAGTGAGCGACGAACGCGTCCCACTCGGTCATATCCGGCGCGCCGCACTTGAGGTGCAGACGCTCGATGACCATCTCGTCGAGAGCCTGAGCGCGCAGATTATCGGGCACCTCGTAAATCGAGCGCGCGTCGAGCGCCGAGACAACGGCTCGGGGATCGACGTCGCAGAACAGCGCGATCTTGCGACGGATGCCGACGTCGATAGGACGGTCGGAACGGCACACGATGAAGTCGGGCGTGATACCGATTGAGCGCAGCTCCTTGACCGAGTGCTGCGTCGGCTTGGTCTTCAACTCGCTCGATGCCGCGATCCACGGCACGAGTGTCACGTGGATGTAGCAGACGTTCTCGCGACCCTTGTCCTTCTTGAGCTGGCGGATCGCCTCAAGAAACGGCAGCGATTCGATGTCGCCGACGGTGCCGCCGACCTCGGTGATGATGACGTCGGGCTGGGTCTGCTCGGCGAGGCGGTTGATGCGGTCCTTGATCTCGTTGGTCACGTGCGGGATGACCTGCACGGTGCCGCCGAGGAAGTCGCCGCGGCGCTCCTTGCCGATGAGTGTTTGGTAGACCGAGCCGGCAGTGACGTTACAGTCACGCGTCAGCGACTCGTCGATGAAGCGCTCGTAGTGCCCCAGGTCCAGATCGGTCTCGGCGCCGTCATCGGTCACGAAAACCTCACCGTGCTGGAACGGACTCATGGTGCCGGGGTCGACGTTGAGATACGGGTCGAGCTTCTGGATGGTCACCTTCATCCCCCGCGACTTGAGCAAGCGTCCGAGCGATGCTGCGGTGATGCCCTTGCCTAGCGAGGAGACGACGCCTCCGGTCACGAAGATGTGCTTTGTCGCCATGTGTGTGTCCCAGCTCCTTTAGCCGACGCGTGTTGACCCGACCCGTAGGTGATTCTACTTCTCTCCGGTTGCGATTGAGCGACCGGTTTCATCCGATGTTGTGTCTGTGCCCGAATCCGGCGCTTTCCTGCCAAGCGAATCGAGCCATCGAAGTGCCGCGCTACCCTCGATCACCGCCGAGAAGGAGACTTTCTCGGAGGCGAGATTGAGCAGCAACATGAGCGTTGCATAGATGGCGACGTTGGATGTCGACGTGAAGAGCGTCACCGCGGTCCAGCCGGCAAGCACCCCTGCCGCATTCGCTCCGGCGTCGCCCAGCATCGCACGCTCGCCGACATCGAACCGCCAGACCGCGATGACGGGTCCAAGCATGATCACGAGCAGCAGTGCGGGGATGCGCAACGCACCTGAACTGAGCAGCGCGGTCAACGCAATCATCCCGACCAGAGCCGAGTACACCTTGAGCGCCCGACCGGGACGCAGATCCATGAGGTTCAGCAGATTCGCCGTCAGGGCGATAGCGAATGTCGCGGCAACCCAACGAACAAGTGCCAGGGGTAGGCCGTGACTTTGAACGATGCGCATCGAATCCGTCAGCGCGGCTGCGGCTGACAAGAGTCCGATCCCCAGCAGCTTGAGACCGCCGGTGGTGAGGCGCCCCCGCGTGAGCGCCGCGAGGTGTCCACGGAAACCGCGCTCGGCAGACGTTCCGAACGAGTCGTCGATGAAGCCGAAGGCAAAGGCGCCGAGCACGAGCACAGTGGGAGCGAACACCATGAACGAACCACCGGTGGGCATAGGACCCCACGACGCCCAGATGAATGCTGCGGTGTCGAGCGCACCCGCAGCAACGGACATGCCCACGGCCCACATGACCCAGACGACACCCAGACCCAGCACGACCCGCCGGCCACGGTAGTTGGTGACACCGGACGTCATGTCAGCCTCGAGTGTCGGCACGAACATGCTCATCCCGACCCAAGGGATAACGACCGCGCCGAGCAGCGCGAACGCAACTGCGACCACGTCACTGACGATCGGAGTCATCGCGGTTCACCGCCTCGATGTCGCCCAAACGGGCCAACAACATCCACGCGAACGCGCCCCCGACGTACAGGGCCATGTAGGACGGGATGACGATTCCGGAGTCTTCAGTGAAGAAGGCGACGATGCCCGCGCCAATCGCTGCGGTCGCCACGGCAAACAGGGCCGCGTTGGCGGAGCGAAGACTGGTCCACACGGCGGGTCGGCGCCACCGTACCAAGGCGCCGAGCGCTGCGGCCGATACGAGGATCCACGTCAGTTCGGTACTGCCAAGCACCCGCGCGTTCGCGCCGGCCTTACGCACGATGATCGTCCACAGCGTTCCAACACCACCCCTGTCCGCACCTTCAAGCGCTCGTGCGAGGTGCGTCTGCGCTCCACCGCCGAACACGTCGACCGCGGCGAACACACCCACGACCATCACCGCACCCACGATGATCAGCCCGACGCGCCCCGGAGTCAGACGGACGCCCCTCAACAGCAGCGCAGCAAGCGCGAAGCCCGCGGTTCCCCAGATGGCGACACCGACGTTGGCACCCAGAGCCGGCGCGACGGCGACGCCCACGAACACGACTCCGAGCACAGCGACGCCCCAGGATCGCAGCATCTCCACCCAGCGGGCCCGTGGCCACGCGTCGATGAGTAGCGCGCAACCGACGACCAGCGAACCGAACACGATCGCCGCGGTCTCGTTGCCGATACCGTAGTAGCGCGCGCCGAGTAGCGCCGAGTAGCTGAGTGCCGACAGGAGCGAGAGGGGTGCCCCGACGAACTGCTCGGCCAGCAGCGTGAGTGACGTAAGGAGGCACAGCACGGCCACCGGCGCACGAATGGGAAGCCGACGCGACAACGCGAAGAGCGGCGCGGCGAGCGCGACGGTGCCAAGCGCGATCGCGGCCCCGGCTGCGGCACCCGAGCCAGGCGCCGGGAGCACGATCGCGGCGAGCCAGACCGCACATGGAATCGCCAGCGCCAGCAGCAGCGCTCCTCGGGCCGTCATCGCAAGCACCGTGACCGTGCCCGGCGTTGGGGATGCAAGGAGCGCGAGAGCCAGGGTCAACGCGAATGCGAGAACGGCCAGCACCACCATCGTGCGAGAGACCGCAGGCTTCACCTGATTGATCGCGACAAGAACGTCCGACTGCCGACTCAAGTAGGCGATACGCGAAGACGCATCTTTGTCGGTGCTCAGTGTGTTGATGGGACTGCCAAGCACCTGTACGGGGCGCTCGAGCCGGAGCGCCTCAAGCACGGTCGCAGTGATGTCAATGTTGGTCACCAGCCCCATCCGGTGCGTCGATGACGCTGTGGCGAAGCCTTCGAAGCCTTCGCCGAGCACGAGCAGCGGACCGAAACCCTCTGCATCTCCGCTTGGGTCGGCGAAGAGGGCCTGTGACGCGACGATGACCACGTCATCGGGACCACGGGCGTCTACCGCTAGGCCGACAACGTGGTCGAGCGCTGCGACCGCCTCTGCGCGCTGGCGCGCGGCGACCGTCGGATCCACCTGCCACGAGAAGTCGCGGGCGCGAGCGAGGTCGCCCGCATCGAGCACCACCAGTGCGGGTCCGCCGTGCGCCTCAACTCGCTGAAGTGCGCTCGCAAGCGCGTTCGCGAAGCGCATGGGGTCGGTCCCTCGCGCGTACGGAGCCGCGGTCGACGTCGCAAGCAGCGCCGCCGACACGTCGCCGAATGCGACGAGCCCCGATGCATCCATCGACGCGACGGCCGCGGGTCGCTGAAACTCGGGCGCATCGCTGTACCCGGTATCGGAGTTCCCGATGGCCGCAGTCACACCGCCCGCAGAGGTGATCGTCTCGCCGAGCGTACCCAGCTGCACGTCGACCGATCCTTTGCGATTGGCACGCTCGATGATCGGCAGCCCCAAGAACACGATGTCGGCATCGTCGGTCGAGTCCCCGACTGTGCGCCGGTACGACTCTGCTGCGGTACCACCGGCGACCGTCTCGCTCGCGTTGAACGCAGCAGGAGCCGCCCAATCGGGTAGCGCCCAGACGCCTGACGAGATCGCGAGCGCACCCTCGAGCGCTGTCGCCCCTGTGCCCGACTTCCGGACACGACTCCGGGCGTTGACGCTGGCGACCGCGCCTTGCTCGGCGATGCGCCACAGGGAGGGGGTCGACGTCGCTGTGACATCGGCCCAGGTCAGATACGGCGCGATGACCAGATAGACGGTTCGATCCTTGGATTGCGCTGCGGTTGCGGCTGCTGCGGTGGTGGTGAGAGGAGGGGCGGCTACGCACGCCACCATAACGGCGGCGAATATGGCGACTATCGGCCAGACTCGCTTCATTCCCGCTCCATGCGGCTGCACTGACACGAGTGTGTCGCGTTCGCCGCCTCGGTTCGACTAGGGGTGATCCGGTGCGGGCGCGCCGCGTCCGGGCAACTGTGCCCGAGGTCAGTATAGCGAATACTGCAGGGTGCGCCGCGAGCCGCTCGGGTACACTTGTGCTGGCCGGTGTGAAGCGGCCGATCCATTCAGACGCGGCCTTCTCGGCCGCCGAACCCGGAGGCGCGCACCATCAGCAAGCCGTCCATCGCCAGATCGACAGCGATGATGTCGACACTCACGATGCTCTCACGCATCACGGGCTTCCTACGCATCTGGGCCACCGCCTTCGCGCTCGGAGCGACGGGCCTGATGTCTGCGTACAGCGTCGCCAACAACATCCCCAACATGATCTTCGAGCTCGTAGCAGGCGGCATAATCTCGTCGCTCTTCATCCCGATGTTCATGGAACTGCGCGAGCAGACGGGCGACGACGCGGCGTGGGCGTTTTCGAGTCGCGTCTTCAACCTCGCGCTCCTGTGCCTTGGCGTCATCGGCGTCATCGGCACGATCTTCCCCGAACCGTTCATCTGGACGCAGACGTTCCGGATGTCTCCGCAGGAGGCCGCCAAGGTCGTGCCCGCGGCCACGTTCTTCTTCCGCTTCTTCGCCCTGCAGGTCGTCCTGTACGGCGCCGGCTCCATCATCTCGGGCCTGCTCAACTCCCGCAGGCAGTACTTCTGGCCGGCTGTTGGACCCGTGTTCAACAACGTCGTGGCCATCGGTGCGATGCTTGCGTTCGTGGCGCTCGGTGGCGACGTGTCGGGACAGGCGACCGCAGCCGGCCCGGCAGCGATCGTCCTCGCGCTCGGGACCACGCTCGCCGTCTTCGTCATGTTCGCGGTGCAGGTTCCGGCGGTGTTTAAGTCAGGCTGGAAGTACTCGGCGGGGCTGGGTCTTCGCGACCCTGCGGTGCGACGTATGCTGCGCCTCGCGATCCCGACGTTCATCTACGTGGTCACCAACCTCGTCGCGGTGTCGTTTCGCAACTCCTCGGCGCTGGCCGTGTCCGAGAAGGGCGTCTCGGTCCTCACCTACGCGTGGGTCTTCTACCAGCTCCCTTACGGCATCCTAGCTGTGGCACTGGCCACCGCCGTGTTCACCGAGCTTTCCGACTCGGCCGGCAAGACCGACATGGTCGCCTTCAAGCAGACCTTTGCGCGCGGGTTACGTGCAACCGGCGTGATGATGTTGCCAGCCTCAGCGGTGATGGTGGCGCTCGCGGTGCCGCTCGTGACGCTGTACCGAGTCGGCGCCTTCACAGCCGAGGACATCCCGCTCGTCGCGGGCGCACTGCGCTGGTGGGCAGCCGGGCTGATCTTCTACGCGCTCACGATGTTCCTGCTGCGCACGTTCTACTCGTTGAAGGACACGAAGACACCCATGTGGGTGAACCTTGCGCTCACGATCGGCGTGCAGATCACGCTCTACGTGGTGCTGTCGACCGGCGTCGGTGAGTGGGCCGGCATCGGCATCAACGGCATCCCCATGGCTGACGTCGCCGCATACTTCTGCATCTCCGTGACACTCGGGCTGCTGCTTCGTAGGCGGATCGGCGGCTTCGACTCGAGTGGTGTGACCTGGACGTTCGCGCGCATGGCGTTCGCATCAGCCATTGGTGGAGCCGCAGCATGGGCGATCACCTGGGCGTCCCCGGGTCTGGCGGGCAACCCCGGCGGGGCACTGATTCAAGTCACGCTCGGCGGAATCGTTGGCCTCGGCATCGCTTTCGGTGTCGGACGCATCCTCGGCGTGGCCGAGGTCGCCAGCGGTATGACGCTGGCGAGACGCACGATCGCCCGCCGGTTCGGACGAGGAGCATAAGGTGGACATCGCAGTCCTCATACCCGCACACGACGAGGCCGAGCGGATCGCTGCCACGGTGGAGGCCGCACTGGCGATCGATGGCGTGACGCGAGTCGTGGTCGTCGACGATGGAAGTGAGGATGACACCGCCATCCTCGCCGAGCGGGCCGGCGCCAAGGTCGTCCGCATGTTCGGCAACGCCGGCAAGGGCGGAGCGCTTGAAGCGGGAGCCAAGCGCGTCGAGAATGCGGACATCGTGCTCTTGCTCGATGGCGACCTCGGCGAGACGGCGAGTCAGGGTGCCGCCCTGCTCGGACCGATCGTCGCGGGCGAAGCCGACATGACGATCGCCACGTTCCCTCGCCCCGAAGGCAAGGCGGGCTTCGGCTTCGTGATGCGGCTCGCCCGGTGGGGCATCGTGCGCTACGGCGGCCCGTTCACGGCAAACGCTCCCCTGTCGGGTCAGCGCGCGATCACCGGCGAATGCCTGGCGCGAACCCGGCCCTTCCTCAGCGGCTACGGCGTCGAGGTCGGACTCACCGTTCGGGCACTTCGTGCAGGCTTCCGTCTGTTGGAGGTGCCGACCACGATGGCGCACGCCGCGACAGGCCGGGACGTGTCGGGGTTTGTGCACCGGGGCCGCCAGTTCGTGCACGTGTCACTCGCGCTGGCCAAACTCGCATCCGAGCGGCATCACGCCGGCGTGAGCGACGACCGGTCCGCCTAGACGCTCGCTACTGGTCGTCGGGCAAGGCCGGGAACGGCTTGATCGTGTTCGCGCTGAGCCCGAAGTACCCCTGCTCCCCGCCACTCAGCAACGCCACAAGGGTGAAGCGGCCGGGTTGCGTCCCAAGGGTGTCGAACGCGGAGAGTCGACGTGCGACTGCTGCCGCTGCCACTCCCGTACCACTCGTCGGGGTCTGGGCCCCGATCGCGTAGTAGCCGGAGTCCGCGTAGGCTCGGCCGATGTCGAGAGCGACAGCGTCGGGTTCCTTGAGGAACGCGGCGACGCTGACGAGGTCGGTCGCCACCTTCGAGCCCTTGAACCCGGCCACCTTGATCGCACCCGCCTTTACGAGCGCATCCGTCATCGGTCGTGGCTCATCAGGTGTCGTCCACTCCGCAGCGAGTGACGCCGGCAGGGATGGACGCAGGTCGGCGTCGGTCGCGACCACGGATCGCAGCGCGGAGACGACCTTCTCGTCGTTGAGTCCGAACTCGCGCTTCAAAATCGTCACGGTGACAGGCGTACCGCCCGCGGTTCTCACGTCGGCCGCTGCAGCCGCAGCGCCCTCCTTCTCCGCGCCACTCGTGAGTATCACGACTGCGTGACCCTTGAGTCGGTTCTTGGCCCAAGCGCTCGTGATCTGCTCGGAGTAGCTGTTCTGGAGGGCAACTTCCTTCTTCAGCCTCGAGTTCTCGTTCTTCAGCTTGCGGAAGTCACGCTGCAATCCCGAGACGAGCGCATCCTGCTGGCGCGAGAAGCTGCCCTGCTGGACGACGAGCCCGCCGAGAACGAGACCGATCGCGAGCGCAAGGAACACGGCGACGAGTGAGACGATGTGGTAGCGGAGGTTGTACATCGGGCGCAGCTCCTACGACGAAGGGGGTCAGGCGCCAAACCAGGCGCGGATACGAAGGATGATCAGTTCGATGAACGACCGAGCGGCGGGCGAGATGACGATGACCGCGGTCACCACGACCAAAGCGGCCAGTACGATTGGCATGAGCTGCGACGGGCTCGCCGAGGCGCGGTAGAGCTTGTTGACGCCCTTCGCGTCGACGAGCTTCGGACCGACCTTGAGTCGGACGAGGAAGGTCGACGCCATACCCTTCCGTCCCTTGTCGAGGTACTCCACAAGGTTCGCGTGAGTCCCAACCGCGACGATCAGGTCGGCACCCGACTCCCAGGCCAGCAGCAGCGCCAAGTCCTCGCTCGTCGCGGCAAGAGGCCACGCGACGCCTTGCAGCCCAAGCTCCTCCAGCCGCTCCATGCCCGGTGCCCTACCGTCCGGGTACGCATGCACGATCAGCTCCGCTCCGCTCGACAGAGCGGCATCGGTCACGGAATCCATGTCGCCGACGATGATGTCGGGCTTGAATCCCGCCTCGATGATCGCGTCGGCCCCACCGTCCACGCCTATGAGTACCGGGCGCATCTCTCTCACATAGGGCCGAAGCGCCTGCAGATCCGCCTTGAAGTCGTACCCACGTACCGCGACGAGTACGTGGCGACCTTCGATCGCGTGCCGCGTGCGAGGTACCCACATGTCGTCGGTCAGGATCGACTGCTCACGTTCGAGGTACTCGAGCGTGTTTCGTGCGAACCGATCGAGCTGGTCGCCGAGACCTGCCTTGGCGGCCTCCATCTTCGCCTCGATGTCAGACGTCGACAGTCGGGTGCCGGTGGCGATGACCTCTCCGTCCTTGAGGATGTCATCACCGATCACGACTACAGAATCGCCTTCGCGGATTCGCTCCATCACGGCGGGCCCAACAGCGTCGATCAGCGTCACGCCGGCGCGCGTCAAGAGCAGCGGGCCCACATTGGGATATGCACCCGAGATCGACGGTGCGACGTTGACCACGACTTCGACGCCGGTCTCGATAAGACCCTCGGCGCTCACTCGGTCCATGTCGACGTGATCGATGATGGCGACATCGTCCGAACCGAGGCGCTTGGTGAGGTCCTTGGTTCGCCTGTCGATGCGTGCGATGCCCTGATGGCGCATGCGACTCCCGGTCGTTGTCGGCGGGTCAGCGACGTTTCGCTCACGGTGAAGCGAGCGGGCTCACCACGTGCGAATGCTACCACAGGACAGGCACGGATTCGTGCTTCGCAGGCCGAGCACGGAGCCCTACCGCGCGGGGTGCTCGACGCTTTGGAGCAGCTCCTCGGCGTGTGCGAGCCCGGCATCGGAGTCGTTGCCTGACAGCATGCGCGCGATCTCGGCCACACGTCCCCCGCCGTCGACTCGCGTGACCGTTGTAGCCGCGTCCCCGCCGTCCATCTCCTTGCTGACGACCAGATGCGCGTCGGCGAAGACGGCCACCTGCGCCAGGTGGGTGACCACGATGACCTGTCGACCCCGTCCAAGTTGCGCGAGGCGTCGACCGACCGCTGTCGCCGTGGCGCCACCAATTCCCGCGTCGACCTCATCAAACACCAGCGTCTCGACCGAGTCAGCTGCGCCCAAGACACCCTTGAGTGCCAACATCACGCGCGAAATCTCGCCTCCCGAGGCGATACGCGACAAAGGACGGCACTTCTGCGCGGCAGCGGGTGCGTAGAGGAACTCGACCCGATGGGGCCCGTCCGCCGTCCACGCGTCAAACGGCAGCGCGGCGATGTCGACCTCGAAGCGCGTACCATCCATCGCCAACTCGGCCACGGCGTCGGCCAGCGCGGCAACGAACCCCGGCACCGCCTCTTCGCGGACAGCCGTCAGCCGGTCGGCTGCCGCCTGAAGCTGTGCTTGCGCCGCACCCACGGCCGCGTCGGCCGCCAGTCGCGCCTCGTCTCCGGCGTCGGCCGCTGCGAGCGCTTCGTCAGCCGCGTCGCGAGCCGCAATCACATCGTCGAGCGTTGGCCCGTACTTGCGAGTGAGGCCGCTGAGCGCCGACAGGCGCGCGAGCACTCGATCGAGTGCGTCCGCATCATGCTCGATGCCATCCCGATACGATCGCAGCTCGGCCGAAACGTCGTCGGTAAGTGCCGAGACCTCGCCCAAACGCGCTGCAAGCGCATCGAGGGCCGGGTCGACGCCTACGGTCTTGAGCAGCGTCGCCTGAGCGCGCGCGACGGAGTCGAGTGCGCCCCCGTCAGCGCGGAGTATGCGCGTGGCTTCACCCGCTGCCTCCGCGAGGCGCTCCCCGTGCTGCAGCGCCGGAAGTCGCGCCTCAAGCGCAGCGTCTTCGCCCGGCACCGGATCGACCCGGCCGATCTCCTCGGCCACGAATCGCAGGTAGTCGGCGTTCTTGGCGGCCTCGGCCATGCGCACGGCAAGTTCATCTCGGCTGGTGATGGCTGCGCGATGCGCCTCCCGCGCCGTCCGATACTCCTCCAGCGCGACTCGAGCCGACTCCCCCGCCCTGCGGTCCAGGTATCCCACGTGGGTGGCGGGCGACAGGAGAGCCTGGTGCTCATGCTGGCCGTGCAGATCGACGAGTGGGCCGATGCGCTCGGCAAGCGCGCCCACCGTCGCCATCTCATCGTCCAGGGTGCACCTGCTACGCCCGTCCGCGCTCACCCGCCGGCGCGCGATCAACTCGCGTTCGCCCGCACGGAAGCGACCTTCGACGGTGGCCTCAGGCGCGCCGTCGCGAACCGCTCCCGAATCCGCGCGTTCTCCCAACAGAAGCTTGAGCGCGCCGAGCAGGGCGGTCTTGCCCGCGCCGGTCTCGCCGCTGAGCACGGTCATGCCCGGCCCGAACTCGAGCCACGCTTCCCGGATGAGTGCGAGGTCGCGGACGTGCAGCTCGTCGAGCACGTCAGCCCCCGAAGAACTCGTCGGCGACGGTGCCGTAGAAGTGGCGACCGTCCAGCTTGACGAGCAGCACGTCGTGGCTGCCGCGCGTGACGGTCACGCTGTCGATCGTCTGGCGACACGGCACGAGTCCGCCGTCAACGATGAGGCATGCGTCCGAGCGTGAAGGGTCGGGCAAGGAGATCTCGACGACTTCGTGACTGCCGGTGACGATGGGCCGGGCCTTCAGTGTGTGTGCGGCGACCGGCACCACCACCATGCCATCGAAGCCAGGGGCGACGATGGGCCCACCTGCGGACAGCGCGTACGCCGTCGAGCCTGTAGCTGTCGACACGATGATGCCGTCGGCCCGGAACCGGGCGATCGGGTGACCGTCGATCCCCAGGTCCAACGCGATGACACGTGCTGACGCCCCACGGGAGACGACGATCTCGTTGAGCGCGCGGTACCTGCCCACGGGACGGCCATCCATGACGACCTCGGCGAGCAGCGTCGCGCGACGCTCGATCCGAGCCTCGCCTGCAAGCGCCGTGCTCACCGCTTCACGCATCGATCCGGCCGGTGCGCCCGACAAGAACCCGAGCCTGCCGAACTTGATGCCGATGACAGGCACTTCGACCGCGCCGAGGAGATGCACCGCCTTGAGAATGGTGCCGTCCCCGCCGAGGGCGACTACGAGGACCGGTTCTCCGATATCGGCAGGTGCGACACCCAGATCGGCCAGCCCAACGCCGCGCGCGTCCTCGGTGGCAAGGACAGGAGAGAACCCCTCGGCGATCAGCCACGTTGCAAGCTCAACGGTGGCGCCCACCGCTGCCGCGTTCTGTATGTTCGGTACGAGCAGAACCCGCACGCTCAGCCTCCCAGTTCGTCGTGAGCCGCTTGAACGACCGACTCGGCACTCGAACCCGCCGGATCGCCCGATCGCGCCGCCCACATCCAGAACTCGATGTTACCTTCCGGACCCTTGATGGGCGAATACGTCAGATCTCGGACTACCAGACCGCCCTCGCGAGCGGTTGCGACCGCCGCCTCCAGAACGTCTTGGTGTACGCCCGCGTCCTTGACCACGCCCCGTTTTCCCACACGCCCCTTACCGGCTTCGAACTGAGGCTTTACCAGCGCTACGAGATCGCTCTGCGGGGCCATGAGGGCGAGGAGATGTGGCATGACGACGCGCAGCGATATGAACGAGACATCGATGACTACGAGTTCAAACGGCGCACCGAGCACATCCGGGTCTGCGGCGCGTATGTTGAGGCGCTCGAACACCGTGACCCTGGGGTCGCTGCGTAGTGACCAAGCGAGCTGTCCGTAGCCAACGTCAACGGCGACGACGCTCGCGGCCCCCCGCTGGAGAAGACAGTCGGTGAAGCCGCCTGTGGATGCTCCCACGTCCACGGCGCGCACTCCCGCAACGTCGAGACCGAAGGTCGTGAGCGCTCCATCGAGCTTCTCGCCGCCACGTGAGACGAATCGACGCCGCTCGGCGACTTCGATAATGGCGTCCTCATCGACCGAGTGCCCGGCCTTGTTCACAACCTCGCCTGCGACGCGCACCTCACCCGCGAGCACCGCTGCACGGGCACGCTCGCGCGACGCGAAGAAGCCGCGATCAACCAGTAGTGCGTCGATGCGGCGCCGTGTCATGCACGTCTCCCTCAGCGTGTGCGGTGGCGGACTCTTCCGAAGTGAAACCGCTCAGCCGTCCGAGCACAGCACCACATACACCCTCTGCGGTCAGTCCGACATCCGCGAGAAGCTTCGCCATCGCACCATGCGTCACGAAGCAATCGGGGACGGCAAGCCGCAGGACGGGAACCTGAACATCCATGTCAGCCAGCGCCTCGAGAACACCGGAGCCAAACCCGCCAACAGCCGTGTTCTCTTCGATCGTAACCAGCAGCCGATGGCTCTTCGCCGCCCACGATACCGTCTCGTAGTCGAGCGGTTTGACCCAGCGGGCGTTGATGACACTCGCCGAGATACCCTGTGCGGCCAGCACGTCCGCGGCATCCTCAGCGGTGGCGACCATGCGGCCGACCGCGAGCAGCGCGACGTCAGTACCCTTACGCCGAATCTGGGCTTGCGCCGCGTCCCACGCCACCGGCTGCTGCGGCATCTCGAGTCCACTGCCGGCTCCGCGTGGGTAACGCAGCGCAACCGGGCCATCAGCTGCGATGGCGGTTCGAAGCGCCTCAGCAAGCTCGACCTCATCGGCCGGAGCGAGGACCATCATGTTGGGGATCGAACGAAGATAGGTGAGATCGAACACGCCGTGATGTGTGGGGCCGTCCTCGCCCACCAGCCCCGCCCTGTCGAGGCAGAACACGACGTGCAGGTTCTGCAAAGCGACATCCATCATCATCTGGTCGTAGGCGCGCTGCGCGAACGTCGAGTACACCGCGACCACGGGAATCATGCCGCCCAGTGCAAGGCCGGCAGCCATGCCGACCGCGTGCTGCTCGGCAATGCCGACGTCGTAGAAGCGGTCCGGGTACGTCGCAGCGAATCGATCGAGGCCGGTGCCTGACGGCATCGCAGCGGTGATCGCGACGATGCGGTCGTCACGCGCCGCCTCGGCAACTATCGAGTCCGAGAACGCCTCCGTGAAACTAATCGGCGCCCCGGGCTTGCTGTGCGCTTTGCCCGTCTCAATCGAGAACGGCGCGATGCCGTGGAATGCGTCCGGAGAGTCCTCGGCGTGCACGTAACCCGCGCCCTTGCGCGTCACCGCGTGGATGATGACCGGCCCGTCTGACGTCCTCGCCCGCTCGACAGCCTCTTGGACCTGCTCGACATCGTGCCCGTCGATCGGCCCGACGTACTTCAGCCCGAGTTCCTCGAAGAGCATGCCGGGCACGACGAGCTGCTTGAACGATCCCTTAACGGCCTCGCCAAGATCGACCATTGCGCGACCGATCGTCGTCGATGCGAGCTTGTTCTCGACGCCGTCACGCAGGCGGTTGTAGCGCGGGTCGAGACGAACACGCGCGAGATAACTGGCCAGTGCGCCTACGTTCTCGGAGATCGACATCTCATTGTCGTTCAAGACGATGACGACCTTGGCACCCAGATGCCCGATGTGGTTGAGCGCCTCGAACGCCATGCCACCGGTCATGGAGCCATCACCGATCACGACGAGCACCGTTTCGTCACCGCCGCGGGCGTCACGCGCCTGCGCCAAGCCGAGTGCGACCGAGAGCGAATCGGAGGCGTGGCCCGTGTCGAAGGCATCGTAGGGGCTCTCGCTTCTCTTGGGGAACCCGCACACACCGCCGTACTGGCGGAGGGTCGAGAAGCGTTCGCGCCGGCCAGTCAGCAGCTTGTGGACGTAGGACTGATGCCCCACGTCGAAGATGATTCGGTCCTTCGGGCAGTCAAGCGCACGATGGATGCCCAGAGTGAGTTCGACAGCTCCCAGGTTGGGCGCCAGGTGACCGCCGGTCTGCGAGACCGTGGTCACGAGCTCGGTGCGAATCTCGTCGGCGAGTTGCGCGAGCTCGGCCTGTGAGAGGCCCTTCACGTCACACGGTGCCTCTATGGAATCGAGGATTCGTTCTGGCACGCGGTTCATCACTTCCAGGTTTCGCGCACTCTGATCGTGCGGTTGTCTCTTACTCGTCGACCGATTCGCCGGCTTCATCGGACGCGTCCGAGTCGCTCGGTTCGGCGTCGTCTGTCTCGACCTGCACCGAAGCGTCGTCAGCGACCGTATCACCCGAGATGCCCTCGGCCACCGGGTCCGTTGACGCAACGGCACCTTCCGACACTTCACCGTCGCCAACGGATTCTCCTGCCGCGTCGTCCCCGACGCCACCCACGCTCCAGTCCGCGTGGTCGATCATCTCGGTGCAGGCGTTCGCCAAACGGACACCCTCCTCGAGCAGATCTAGGCTCTTCTCGAGCGAGGTGTCCTTCTTGCGCACCTGAGAGACGATTTCATCCAAGCGCGTACGCGCGGTGGAGAAGCTGTAGGACTCGTCACTCATTGGCGGGTTCCTTCTCGACATGTGTGGCATGGCGCTCGGCGATCTTGCCGAGAACCCCGTTCACGAACTTCGACGAGTCTTCGCCGCCGTAGACCTTGGCGAGTTCGATCGCCTCGTTGATCGCCACGCTGGGCGGGATGTCATCGGCGAAGAGGACCTCGTACGTCGCGAGCCGCAGGATGCTGCGATCGACCAACGGCATGCGCGAAACGGCCCAGTTCTCGGATACCTCGCTCAGGGTCGAGTCGATCTCAACGAGATGCTCTTCGACGCCTCGTACCATCTCTTTGCAGAAGTCATCGGGCTCGCCCTCTTCGGTCGAGTAGCTCTGCGTACCGAGAATCGCACCCACACCCTCCCCCGTGATCTCACGTTGGTAGAGGATCTGCATGGCCATACGGCGTGATCTGCTGCGTTCGAGCATCCGACTCCTACTCGGCGAAGACGATGCCGTCGACGTACACGTCGACGGCAGCCACCTTGGCGCCAACCTGGCTGGTAACGGCGTCGGCAACCGCGGTTTGAACGCAGTTGGCGACATCCTTGAGCTTGTGTCCGTAGAGCACCTGCACGTGCACGGTCGCGCTGATGGCGCCTTCGTCATCGACGGCGACGTCGACAGCGCGCGATGCGCCCTTGCGGGCACCCTTCTGCACGAGACCCGCGAGACCGGGTGCACCGACGCCGGCGATACCCTCGACGCCCTCGGCGGCCACGGTCACGATGGTGTCGAGCACGCTCGGCGCGACGCCGAGACCCTCAAGACGGAGCTCATCTGACATGCCCGTCACACTCCTTCGCTGTAGTGGCGGCTAGTCGCCGCTCATCTCGGTCTCGACGAAGTCAGTATAGACTTCGCCTCGCTGGAATGCGGCGTTCTCCACGACCGCCTGATGGAACGGGATCGTGGTCGGGATACCGATCACGATGAACTCGTCGAGCGCGCGGCGTGCCCGCGCAACAGCCTCATCGCGCGTCTCACCCCACACGATGAGCTTGCCGAGCAACGAGTCGTATGTCGGCGGCACCGAGTACCCCGAGTAGACGTGCGAATCGATGCGCACCCCGAAGCCGCCCGGCGGATTGAACACCGAGATTGTGCCGGGGTGCGGGCGGAAGTTGTGTGCCGGGTCCTCGGCGTTGATGCGGAACTCGATCGCATGGCCGCGCTTCACAATCGCATCCTGCGTGGTATGACGCATCGGCTCACCCGCGGCGATGCGAATCTGCTCCTTGATGATGTCGACACCGGTGATCTGCTCGGAGATAGGATGCTCGACCTGAACGCGCGTGTTCATCTCCATGAAGTAGAAGCGCCCGTCGGTATCGAGCAGGAACTCGATCGTTCCGGCGTTCTGGTAGCCGACGGCGCGAACGGCCTTCATTGCGGCCTCGCCCATCGCCTCGCGCAGCTCCGGCGTGACAGCCGGGCTCGGCGCTTCCTCGACGAGTTTCTGGTGGCGGCGCTGAATCGAGCAGTCACGCTCGTAGAGGTGGACCGCGTTGCCGTGGGAGTCCGCGAGGATCTGCATCTCGACGTGGCGCGGTCGCAGCAGGTACTTCTCGATGTAGACCTCGTCATTGCCGAACGCTGCAGCGGCCTCGGTCTTGGCCGCAGTGAGGTTCACCTTGAGCTCATCGGGATCGTGAGCGACTCGCATGCCTTTGCCGCCACCGCCCGCACTCGCCTTGATGAGCACAGGGAAACCGACCTGCTCGGCGAAGCGCAGCGCGTCCTCGTAGTTCTCGACGATGCCGTCGGAACCGGGAACAGTGGGCACACCCGCCTGCATCATCGTGTCGCGGGCGACCGACTTGTCACCCATCCGGTCGATGGCGTCGGGCGATGGCCCGATGAACACGAGCCCGGAATCGGCACACGCGCGTGCGAACGCCGAGTTCTCGGCGAGGAAACCGTAACCCGGGTGAACGGCCTGGGCGCCCGTGGTGAGCGCTGCCGAGATGATGTTGGGCATGCTGAGGTAGGACAGCGCCGATGAGGCCGGACCGATACAGACCGAGTGATCGGCCATGCGGGCGTGAAGTGAATCGCGATCGGCCTCCGAGTATACGGCGACCGTCTCGACGCCCATCTCTTTGGCGGCCCTGATGACGCGCAGCGCGACTTCGCCGCGATTCGCGATGAGAATACGATCGAACACGGAAGACCTCCGGGTCGGTTAGGCGGGCTCGTAGTAGAACAGCACCGTGCCGTACTCGACGGCCGCACCGTTCGAGACGGCGACCTCGCGCACCACACCGGCCTCCTCGGCCACGATCTCGTTCATGAGCTTCATCGCCTCGAGGATGCACAGCGTCGCACCCTCCGCGAAGGAGTCACCTGCGGAGACGAACGCTGCCGAACCGGGCGATCCCGCCTCGTAGAACGTGCCGACCATCGGCGCGGTGACGGTCTTCCAGCTCGCCGGGCGCTCGCCCGCTGCAGGTGCTGCGACGGCTGCGGACTCCGGCGTGACGGCTGCCGGGGCGCTGGTTGCAGCGACGGCGACCGGAGCAGCAGCAGCGAAGCCGCCCTTGCGCACCGACACCTTCATGTCGCCCTCTTCGATGACGATCTCGGAGATGTCTGAGGCCTCCACGACCTTGATGAGCTCTCGGATCTGGTTGACGTCCACGGAATCGGCCTCCTTGACGGTGTGCAGTTCTTCACTCATGAGGAAGACGGCCTTCTCGGCGCCATCCTTGTGTGCTGACAAGTACGTACGCGCCTCGTTGGGGAAGAGTGCGTACATCAGTACGTCCTCTTCGCTCTTGGCGAGATCGCCGATCTCGGCTTCGACTTCGGCGTAGGTGGTGGTCACGAGCGAACCGGGAGCGATATCGAGAGCGAGCGGCTCGAGGTTGCCGAGCACCTTCGCCACGATCTCGGGATCCATCGACCCCGGTGCCTTACCGTAGTAGCCGCGGACGTAGTCACGCATCTCCTGCGGGATGACGTTCCAGCGCTTTCCGGTGAGCACGTTCATGACCGCCTGCGTGCCGACGATCTGCGACAGCGGGGTGACGAGGGGCGGATAGCCGACCTCGGCACGCACGCGCGGAATCTCCGCCATGACGTCGGGGAGCCGGTCGAGCGCCTTCTGTATCTCGAGCTGGCTGACCAGGTTGCTCATCATGCCGCCAGGAACCTGATGGCTGAAGACCTCCATCGAGAGCAGCGTGGTGATGCCGCGCTTGAGATGCTTCTTCTTGCGGACAGCCTCCCAGTACTCGGCAATCTCGAAGAGTAGGTCGAGGTCGAGACCGGTGTCGTACGGGGACTCCATGAGCGCGGCGACGATGGTCTCGACCGCCGGCTGGCTGTTGCCGAACGCGAGGGCGACCACTGCGGTGTCGACAATGTCCGCGCCCGCCTCGGCCGCTTTCACATAGTTCATCGGCGCCATACCGCCGA
Source organism: Coriobacteriia bacterium (assembly GCA_013334745.1). Taxonomy (NCBI): domain Bacteria; kingdom Bacillati; phylum Actinomycetota; class Coriobacteriia; species Coriobacteriia bacterium. The sequence goes on along the minus strand of JAAXWY010000011.1, from coordinate 21,643 downwards.
TGTAGTGGCAATGCACGTGGACCGGCAGGCCGATCTCCTTCTTGAGCGCGAGCACCATCTTCTCGGTGCGGAACGGCGTAAGCATGCCCGCCATGTCCTTGATGCAGATGGTGTCGGCGCCGAGTTCCTTGAGCTCCTGAGCGTACTCGAGGTAGGCGTCGAGGGTGTGCACCGGGCTCACCGTATACGAGATGGCGCCTTCGAAAAGCCCTCCGCACTCGCGTATCGCCTCGGCTGAGGTCTTGACGTTGCGGATGTCGTTGAGCGCATCGAAGACGCGGAATACATCGACGCCGTTGCGCTTGCTGGCGTTCACGAAACGCGTGACGATCTCATCCGAGTAGTGGTGATAGCCGACGAGATTCTGACCACGGAGCAGCATCTGCAAAGGCGTGCGCGGGCAGTGCTGCTTGATGGTGCGCAGTCGCTCCCAGGGATTCTCGTCCATGAACCGCAGGCACGAGTCGAACGTCGCGCCGCCCCACACCTCGAGCGACCAGAAGCCGACAGAGTCCATCTTCGGCAGGATCGGCAGCATATCGCCGACCTCCATGCGCGTCGCCCACAACGACTGGTGCGCATCGCGCAGCGTCGTGTCGGTGATTCGGACCGGTCGCATCGCCCCTCCTTGTGGGTGCAGTCAACTATCAGCCGGCGCGGAAATCCTGGCAGGCGCGCCGGTCGGGCTCGAGTGGAACGACAAGTATATACGACCTGTGGAGACACGGCGACGCACACGAGGCCATATGGGCCGAGCCGCTACCCGGTCGGGGCAGCCGGCGAGTGCATGCGTTCCGCTGCCCTGACGATGGGCTGCGTAAGCCGTCGGAACACCACCGCGACCGCTATCGATGCGCCGATCGACCCGATCAGCCACACCACGGCGAGCGGGAGCGACGATCCATACGGGAGCAAGGGCCGGAGCGCCGTCTTCACCAGCATGTGCACGAGAAACAGCTCGAATGAGACCGCTCCTAGCGCCATCATGGCGCGGTGGAGTCGCGGCCACCACCGCTTCGACGCTCGCTCGGCAAGCACGACGGCCGCACCGAATCCGACCAGCGTCGGCACGTCATCGAACATGTGGGTTGCCGCCGGCACCAGTTGTGAGACCGCGACCGCGCCGTAATAGCCGGCAACCACCGCGAACCCGAGCACCCACGACGGCAGCTCCCACGCCAGGACGCCGCGGCGCAGATAGAGCGAGGCCAGCACCATCCCTGCGCAGAACTCCCAGAGGTACTGAGGGAAGAAGCGTTGCACCGCGTGGTCGTTTTGGAGGCCGAGCGCCGTCACACCGATCCAGAACGCGACCGACGCTACCGTGGCGAGCGCCAGGAAACGGGCGTCCCCGAGTCTCAGTTGGGCCGTCTGAAGCAGCGGAAACAGCAGGTAGAACGCGAGAATCGTCGAGACGAACCAGAGTTGGCCGCCGAAGCTACCGATGATGTGCCCGTCGAACATCTTGAACCAGAACAGATGGCCGAGATAGGCGTACACACCGTCATGTCGGTAGTACGCGTGGACCTGGTTCACGAGAAAGGCGATTGTCACGAACACGTAGTACGGGACCAGAATCTTGACGAACCGTCGACGGTAGAACGCGCTCGGAGACGATGAATGGGGCGACAACGACAGCCCGAAACCAGCGAGCACCAAGAATACGTGCACACCCGCCGCCCCGAATCCGAACAGCGCGGAATAGCGCCCCACGACCGACGCGTCGGCATAGTGGAACAACACGACGCTCAGGATCGACAGACCCTTACCGAAGTCGATGAAATCGATGCGGCTATTCGCTGCAGGCACTAGACCCGGGTGATGTAGCGCCCGTCGCGCGTGTCGATCCGCAGCTTCTCGCCCGTGTTGATGAACATCGGGACCTGAACGACCGCGCCGGTCTCAAGCGTGGCAGGCTTGGTGCCACCCTGAACCGTGTCGCCCTTGAAGCCGGGGTCAGTCTCGGTGACCTCGAGCTCGACGAACATCGGCGGCTCGACCCCCATGTACTCGCCATCCGCGGTCATGATCTCGACCTCGTCGTTGTCCTTGAGCCACTTGGCCTGCTCGCCGACGAAGTCCGCATCGAGCTCGATCTGCTCGTACGAGGTGTTGTCCATGAAGTAGAACGTCTCGCCATCGTTGTAGAGGTACTGCATCTTCTTGTTCTCGATGCGAACGTCGTCGAACTTCTCGCCGGCGCGGAACGTGTAGTCGACCACGCGTCCGCTCTGGAGCTCCTTGAGCTTGGTGCGAACGAACGCGCCACCCTTGCCCGGCTTGACGTGCTGGAACTCGATGATGACCCAGCGCTTGCCTTCGTGGACGATGCACATACCGTTCTTGAAGTTGGCGGTCGTAACCGGCATGAGTTCTGTCTCCCTAATCGGTCGGCCCACGCGTCTGGGCGGGTATCACAGTTCGATAAGATCCTTCGTCGAGGTGGTCAGCACGCGCGCTCCGCCCGCGTCGACCACCACCAAGTCCTCGATTCTAACACCGCCGAAACCAGGCAGGTAGGCACCGGGTTCGATGGTGACGACGTTGCCTACCGCAAGCGTGTGAGTACTCCGGGCGCCAACCGACGGCTGCTCATGGATCTCGAGGCCAAGTCCGTGCCCGAGCCCGTGCCCGAAGTAGTCGCCATACCCTGCCGCGGCAAGCACATCACGCGCTGCCTTATCCACTCCCGCACAGGCCACACCCTCGGCAACGGCTGCCAGCCCCGCAGCGTTGGCAGCCAGCACCGCTTGGTAGATCTCCCGCTGACGCGCGCTCGCAGTACCAACCACCACGGTTCGCGTCATGTCGGCACAGTAGCCGCCAACGCGGGCACCGAAGTCCATCTTGAGGAAGTCGCCTGCCACGATCTCCCGTGCACTCGGATGCGCATGAGGGAGCGCTGAGTTCGGGCCGCTTGCGACGATGGGTGGAAACGCTATCCCATCCGAGCCCGTGGCGCGCATGTGGAACTCAAGCTCGAGCGCCACCTCACGCTCGGTCATCCCGGGCCTCACGAAGCCGAGCACGTGATCAAACGCCGCGTCCGTGATCGCCTGGGCCTGCCCGATGAGCTCGATCTCGTTGGCGTCCTTCGAGGCGCGGAGTCGTTCAACCAGTCCCGCCGTCGGTACGATGTCGCCTTCGAAGCGCTCGCGGGCGCCCTCCACGGTCGCATACGGCATCGTTGATTCGACGGCGACACGCGTCGCGCCGGCGCCGACAGCGACAGCCAGCGCCTCACTCCACTGATCGTCGACGACGAGGCGAACGTCCCACGGGCCTTCGAGCGCAGCCGCCCGTGCGGACTCTAGATACCGGGAGTCGGTGAATACAACGGATTCCGAGTCGGTTACCGCGAGCAACGCGGCCGGTTCCTCGTCCCATACGCCGATGAACCCCGTGAGATAAGACACGTTGGGTACCGACCACACGACCATCGCGCCGAGCGCTGCATCGTGCATCAGCACCCGCAAAGCCTCAAGTCGAGCATCAACCGCGACCATCAAGCCGCCCCTTCGCCGCCGTGGCACCTGCCGAGATTCTACGCCACGGCGCGACCGATACGACCTAGAGCTCCTGCCACGTGTCGATCTGCAGGCTCTCGCCGGTCAGCTTGGGGTAGAGCGGCGGCGGGTTGTTCGCCAGCACCGGATCGCGGTCGAAGTTTCGGATTGTGTAGCCCGACGAGAATCCGATCATCTGAACCATGGCACGTGCGCCCTTGAGCGTGACGGAGTTCTTGTAGTCAGAGGAACCGAGTGTCAGCGTGTCGGTCCACGCCTTGGTCGTCGTGTTGTACTTCTTCAACCCTGATGGCGCCTCGGGGCCGACACCGGCCGTCTGCGACAAACACGCAGCCTGGACCATCTGGTCGTCGGGCATCGTCTGGTACCACCACGGGAACAGCACCTGCAGCTGTGCGACAAGCCCACACGTCACATTGGCACCGCTCGTCGTGGGGGTGATGTTGCCCGGGCAGTAAACGTTCTTGCTCGTGGCGAACGTGACCGACGCGGAGTAGTTCCCCGTGACCCACACGTTGTCGTCGAAGAAGAAGACGCCGCTGTGCGGAATCGCGTAGACCTCGGCTGTGCCGGTGGTGGTGATCGCACCAAGCAGCGGGTCGCTCGGGTAGCCGGTTCTTGGCAGGTTCTTGTTTATCGCCTGGATCTTGGTGATGGTCACCGTGGCACCATTGATCACCGCTTGGTAGCCAAGGAAGCCTGAAGCGGCCTTGTACGTCGACTCGGCCTGCGCCGTAGACTTCATCTGAGCGAGGTCGTAGGTGAGCTGGCTGAAGTCGATGTTCTTGTAGTTGTTCTTATAGCCACCAGGATAGTTTGCGGCCGCCGACGTACCCCAGGTGCAGTTTGCCCCCAGCCCGGCTGTGGCCCTACCCGTAATCACCCCGGAGTTGCTGATACCCTCATTGCAGTGGACGTCGCCGTAGAACGTGGCGCCGGCGCCGATGCTGTACGGACCCTGATCGACGCAGACGATGTACTTCGCCCAGCTCGGGAAGCTGACGGATGCACGCACGGTACGCTCGGTACCGTCGTTCAGCGTCCCGACTGATGTGAGGATGACCACGTCCGACGAGTTCTGGCTCCGGGTGACGAGCCACTGTCCGTCCTCCGTGTTCACAGGCCCGAGGGTCTCGTGGGTCTGCCAGTAGCCGTAGTCGACACTGAGCTGATACATGTACTCGTTGATCCCGGCCTCGGCGACGTGCATCGCCTGATTGTGCTTCTCGCCCGAGACGGTTTGATTGCCGCGGTACGAGACCACCATCAGCAGCGTCGTGGCCAGCAGGAAGAGCACTGCCGACATGATGAGGACAACCGCGAGCGCCATGCCTCTGTCGTCAGAGGCCGCGCTCCGCAAACGATCGAAGCGAGTCTGCGCCTTCATGCTAATCAACCCGATTCTCTACTGTGCGGATGCGAACCATCACCCGGCTGGTGACAGTGACTGTCTTGGAGCCGGATTCGCCCACCGTGTCCAACTTCACTCCGATCATGGAGATCTTGGGTGTCGTGTTAAACGGGTCGGTCGTGGTGACCACGTTGAATCCATGCTTGATGGGCCCGCAATAGACGGTCGTGTTGCGGTCGACGCTGTGATAGCAGAACATCGTTCCAGCCGACGTTCCCAGCTTCTTGATCAGTATCGTGGGCGCACCCGGACTCCCGTAGCTATAGGGAACCTCAGAGGTTGTCGGGAGCGCCACCGTGCGCTTCAGCGAGTTCCCCTCGATGTAATAGCGGATCATCTCCGGCTTCATGTCCGCATTGACATCCGCTGAGAACTTCAGTTGGCTCGCCTCGGCGATCCGCACAACGCCGTTGTTGTCGCTCGTGTCCTGCATCGACTGCCGCAGATCGCGCGTCATCCGGTCGACCGCGCGCTGTGCCTCGTCCTGTGCGTAGGCGCGCGCCGTCGTCTGATCAGTCATCGAGGCGGCGGCATTGAACATGAAGTACGACGCCGTGATGATCACAGAGATCAGCATCGCGACGATCAAGAACTCCGTAAGGGTCAGACCGCTGTCATCATCGAGGAATCGCATTGTCCTCGCCTACCAGCTCGACTGGGCCGTGACGGCCTTGAGCGCGCCGTCCGTCACGACCTGCGGCTGAGGCACTGCACCGGATCCGCCGTACGGGGTACGTCGACTCACCCAGTAGGTGCCGCTCGGGAGATTGAACGAGGCGGGAATCGTGGCGGACTGAGCTATCTGAGTGTACGCATGGGTCGCACCCGGGGTGCTGCTCGTGTAGACGTAGATCGTACGGGGGTACGTGCCGTTGTAGAGCACTTCAAGGGTGGCGCGCATCTTGATCGTCAGCGTTCCCTGCGTGTACTCGGAAAGCGTGACGTTGCCCGTCGTGGTGACCCATCCACTCTTTACCGACCGCACCGTGTACGTCTTGTTCGTGCCGATTGCACCCATGTTGTTGCTGGTCGCCTGGCCGTTGGAGTCGGTGACGGCCGGGAACGTCACGGTTGACGGGCCGGTGGCGGTGATGGTGGCACCGACGACCTTCTGAGCCGTCCCGGTGTTGTTGGTGACGGTCACCTTGATCGTGGTCGGTGCCGGTGGCGAGAGCTGGATAGTGAGCGTCCCCTGCGTGTATTCGCTCAGGGTCACTGTCCCCGTCTTGCTCGTCCAGCCCGTCTTCGCGGCCGTCACGGTATATGTCTTGCCCGTACCGATGGCACCCATGTTATTGCTCGTTGCGACGCCGTTCGCATCGGTCAGCGACGCGAATACGACCGTCGTCCCTCCCGTCGCCGAGCACGTCGCGCCCGATATGGGTACTCCGCTGGTATCGGTGACGGTGACCCGAATCGTAGTCGGTGGCTGCGGCGAGAGGACTACGGTGACCTCACCTTGGGTGTACTGGCTCATCGTGACGGTACCCGTGTTGGTGATGTATCCCGCCTTGGCGACGCTGACCGTATAGGACCTGTTCGTGCCGATGGCCCCCATGTCGTTGCTGGTGGCCTGGCCGAGAGAATCGGTCGTAGCGCCGAAGGTGACGCCTGTCGCGGTACAAGTAGCGCCTTGAATCGCGTTGTTGCTGGCGTCCTTGACCGTGACCTTCAGGGTGGTCAGGCGGTTCATGACAAGCGAACTCGTGTAGGCGCTACCACCCGCGACGACGACAAGGTTGTCCACCGGCGTCTTCTTGCTGTACCCGCTGAGGGTGCCGCTGACGGTGTACGTCCCTTTGCGCAACTTCTCAAAAAACGCGTCACCATTCTCATCCGAGACGGCCGTACCGGTTCCCGATGGACAGCTCCAGTCAGCTGATCCGGCCGGGCCCGTGATTGTCACGGCAACTCCGGGCAACGGATTTCCCGAGTTGTCGGTGACGTGAACTGTGCCGCTGCTTGCTCGAACGCCCTGGACGGTCCAGATATTCTTCTGGTTCGCAATCACAGTAGCGCCCGAGACGGGTGACATATCAAGGTAGTGAGTCGAGCAGGTACCCGTTATGACGATAGAGCCTGTGGGCACCTTTCCCCAACGTACATAACCTGCCGAGCCAGTCGTCGCCGAGACGGTCGGCGAAGCGGTCGGCTTGATCGTGATAGTGGCGCCCGGTACGGGGTCGCTGGTGTCAGAGTCCACGACGTAGACGTACACGTCGCCCGTGTTGCCGGTGGCCTCTCCGACGACTGCCGACTCCAGGGTCACACTGGCCTCTCGCGGGTACGTCCACGAGACAGTGATGGTGACCTTCTTGTCGGTCGAGTACCCGTCAGCATCCCACACCCAACCCACGTCGGTAACCACCGTGAAACTGCGGTCTCCGGCGGCTGTGGGAACCGTGACGATCTCAGGCGTTTCGATGGTGCCCGTCGGAATGCCGCTCGCGGTCCCAAGTTTCGAGTACGACAGGTTGCGCGCCTGTTCCATACGGAGATTCGCAAGTTCAAGCCCGCTCTGCCGCATCGCGTTCGCTGCATTCGCGGTGCCGGCGTAGGCGATCACGCCCATCACACTCGTGGACACCATGAAGAGAATCACCGCAGCGATAACGAACTCCACCACAGTGAAGCCAGTGTCACTCTTCATGAACCGCTTCAGCCCCATCATCGTGCCACTTCCCTCTACCCATTCTACGCCGCACACCGCTGCGTAGCCGTGCCCTTCACACACGCGCTAGCTCACCAGTTTGGCGGCCGCGCGCAACCCAAGTGCGTACGATGCGGTACCAAACCCGCTGACCTGACCCGCGCACACCGGCGCGATAACACTCTCTCTCCGGAAGTCCTCACGGGCGGAAATGTTGGACAGATGAACCTCTACGACCGGAATCGCTATCGCCGCGACTGCATCGCGCAGTGCGTACGAGTAGTGCGTGAACGCTCCGGGATTGAACACAATCGCGGAAAACGTGCCCTCCGCCTGCTGAACCGCGTCGATCAGCTCGCCCTCGTGGTTGCTCTGCACGAACGCGACCTCGACGCCGAGTTCGCGAGCGAGGTCGTTCAAGTCGGACTCGATACCGGCGAGGCTTGTGGAGCCGTAAACCTCAGGCTCACGCGTGCCAAGAAGGTTCAGGTTGGGCCCGTTGAGCACAAGTACGCGCGTCATGGCGTCCTCCTGACCTTCGACTCCAACCAAGCGTCGAGGTGCTCGGCGATCACGGCGTCCGCGATCGGCTCGCACCTCCACGTTCCTGGAGCTTCCACCAGTACGAATCGCACCGTTCCACCTCGTGCCTTCTTGTCGGAATGCATTGCCTCAAGCACCAATTGCGGATCCAGCGCCTCTGTCATCGCTCCCAATCCGAGGGTATCGAGGATGGCATCCTGCCTCGCGACGAACTCCCTGCTCCCACCCGAAACCTCGACCGAGAGTCTCGCCGCAAATCGCATGCCCTCCGCGACCGCGATCCCGTGCGGAACCGCGCCGTAACCGGCAACCTTCTCGATCGCATGCCCGAGCGTGTGTCCGTAGTTCAAACACTCGCGCGGTCCTACCTCGGTTTCATCGGCAGATACGACGCTCGCCTTGAACCTGACGCACCGAGAAACTGCCTCGATAATCGTCCGTTCATCCCTGGAAACGAACCGCTCAGCGGCGGCCTCGAGCCAGCTGAAGAACTCCTCACCGTCTACAACTGCGCTCTTCGCCACTTCGGCGGTTCCACTGCGCCATTCGCTCTGCGGCAACAACTCCAGAGTATTTGTGTCCGCTATCACAATTGTAGGCTGTTTGAAGGCGCCTGCCAGGTTCTTGCCGGCTTTGAGGTCCACACCGGTCTTGCCGCCAACGGATGAGTCGACTTGCGCGAGCAGAGTGGTTGGAACCTGAGCAAAGCCAATCCCGCGCAGGTAGGTCGCCGCCACAAAGCCGGCTAGGTCGCCGACTACGCCGCCGCCGAGCGCGACCACGAAGTCAGTCCGCTCGAAGCGCAGTTCCGCCAGTGCCTCAAGGATCTCCCCAGCCACGGCCCAGTTCTTGGAGTCTTCACCCGGAGCTACAGCGAGGGGATGAACCGCGTAGCCTTCTTCGATGAGCTTTCGCTCCACCGTAAGACCGAACAGGTCTCCGACCGTCGTGTCAGTGACAAGCGCAATTCGCCCGGCCGTTGGCGCACCGATGCGCAGCAGCGCCCCAGCATCCTCGAGGACACCCGGCCCGATGACCACCTCATACGGCATCTCGCCGACCTTGACCGGGACGACAACCGGTCGGCCGCGCCGGGGCGCCGATGCAACACGCAGCACCACCTCATCCACGACCTCAGCAATAGGCCGACCCACAGTGTCGACCTCGTAGTCCGCTGCGGCTGCGTAGAGTTCGCGTCTTGAGTCCAACAACGACCGCGCGGCCAACTCAGGGTTCTCACCCGCGAGAAGTGGTCGCGTCGACGGATCAGCAATTCGCTTGAGAGCCTCATCGGCAGTCGTAACAAGATGGACCACGGTTCCAAGCTTGCGCATGCGCGTGACAGACGTCGGCATCGTGACAAGACCGCCCCCGCATGCGACCACTGAGTCACAACGGTCCGCGATCGACCCAAGGGCCTCGAGCTCGAAGGCGCGAAACGCCGCTTCGCCATCACCCTCGAAGATCTCGACGATTTCTCGGCCCTGCTGCCCCGCGACTACTTCGTCCAGGTCGATGAACGGCCGACCCAGTCGCTCAGCCACGAGAGGACCAACCGTCGACTTGCCGGCGCCCATGAACCCGATCAGGAATACGTGACTCATCGGCTGATCCGGGAGAGGTAGGCATCACGCGCTACGAGCATGTCCTCAAGGCAGTCCCCACCGAACTTCTCCATGTAGGCGGTTGCCAGCACGATCGCGACCTCGGCCTCACCCACGACGGCCGCCGCCGGGACCGCACAGATGTCGCTGCGCTCCTTGCTCGCGTCCACCGGCTCAAGGCTATCGAGATCCACGCTCGCGAGAGGGCGCATCAAGGTCGGAATCGGCTTCATCGCGGCGCGCACGACGAGCGGCTCACCGTTCGTCATGCCGCCTTCGAGTCCGCCGGCACGGTTCGTTGGCCGATGAAAGCCGCTCTCGGCATCGTGATGAATCTCGTCATGGGCCTGGCTACCGGGCACCGCCGCGGCCGCAAACCCCAGACCGAACTCGACGCCCTTGATCGCAGGAATCGAGATCACAGCACCTGCAAGCCGTGCATCGAGACGACGCATCGCCTCGGCGTACGATCCAAGGCCTGGGACGAGCCCGGTAGCGGTCACCACGAACACCCCACCCAGCGACTCGCCATCAGCGCGGGCTGAGTCTATGCGTGCCTTCATGGACTCCGTGGCGTCAGGGTCCGGGCATCGAACGGCGCTTGACTCGACGACCTCGGGATCGACTGTCGATGGATCGTCGACCAGGGGCATGACCACCCCGCCGATAGCCTCGACGTAGGATCTCACCGACACACCCATGGCACTCAGGAGCGCCTTCGCGACACCACCCGCCGCGACGCGCGCGGCCGTCTCGCGCGCGCTCGCACGTTCAAGGATGTCTCGGGCGTCGTCCGATCCGATCTTCAGCACGCCTGCCAGGTCGGCATGTCCCGGACGTGGGTGCGTCTCGCGAATCCCGTCAGGGCGCACGCCTGAGGTACTCATGACATCAAGCCAGTTCTCAAAGTCCCGATTCGCCACAGCCAGCGCAACCGGGCTTCCAATGGTCTTGCCGAACCGAACACCCGAAAGGATCGTCGCGCGATCGGTCTCGATGCGCTGCCGGCCACCTCGACCGTAGCCGCCTTGACGGCGCGCAAGATCACGGTCTATGGCGTCAGTGTCGATAGGGATTCCCGCGGGCACATCAGTGACGATCGCGGTGAGCGCCCGCCCATGGGATTCGCCTGCAGTCTCGTAACGCATATCCGGGCCTTTCGTTCACTTGGTGGTCGAAGCCGGCCGGGTGCGACCGGCGGACATGCTCGGCCACGCGGCCGGACGCGCTACTTGTCCCAGGATCCGGTGTAGCCCTGGCCCACGGTGAGGGTGATTCGACTGTCGCCGTACAACATGACGACGGAATCGGAGTAGATGGTCACGACCTCCCATGGCGATTGGGCGACCTGGTCGCCCTCACGGCACTCGTACACCGCGCCGTTCCACTCGAACGTCGCGACTCGCTCACCCGAGTCCGTGTGAATCGACTTCAGGATGAGGGTGTCGGTCGCGCCGCTCGCCGTTGGTGATGTGTCGCCACTCGAGCCGCCGCTACCGGAATCGGCGTCCGTACTCGACTGTGCGGGCGTGACCGTGGGCGCAAAGACGTTGCGGAAGGTGAATGTCTCGTCCAGCGGCTGCTCAGGCGGGTCCGTGGGTACGATGCCCTCGGTCGCCGGGTTGGACGGAGCTGTGGCGGTGGTCGAGGAGCTAGGAGCAACCTTCTGAGCGGCGGAACCGAAGAGGAAGAAGAACGCGAGAGCGCCTACCGCAATCAGCACCAAGAACAACAGCACACCGCCGACCACGAGCTTGCCAGCGGTGGAGGAGAGAAAGCCTGAAGTCGCCGAGGCAGGCTTCTGATCTGGTCCCACCGGCGGCTGCCCATTCGTGTTGTCGGCCATGTTCCCTCCCCTACTGTGCAGTCGAAGTCGCGGACGGAGTCGCGGTCTCGACCGCGGCAGGGATCAGATACGTCTCAATTGAAATCACAGAGCTCACCGCATACGCAGGCACCTTGGAGTTTCGGCGCTCAGGCAGTGCCCCGCTTCCGGCCACAGTCACGTTCGTACCGACGACCCGGACACCGCGATCCAACTTCATCAGTGACTGCAGGTAGTCGACGGTATCCGCCCACGTCCCAAGCACCTCGATCGAGATCGGCACTGCGGCATACCCCGTCAGCTGAGTGGGCTGTGTCGGAGTGACGCTGATGACCTGAACGCCGCTCTCGTATGCGGAGTCCTGCAGCTCGATAATGAGCGAGGGCAGGTCGGGCGTCTCGGGAACCTCATTCATGAGCCCAAGCCACTTGGCGTTGGTTTCGATCGCGCGGTCCTTGAAGCCCTGCCGCTGCTCGAGTTGGAGCTTTGCGGCGTCGGCCTGTGCTTCAGCCTCAATGACCTGCGTGTTGAGCTTGCGCACCTGCTGAAACTGCGGGTACACAAGCGCTGCAATCAGGGCGACGAGTACAAGTACGGCCGCGACAATGGTGATGACCAGACGATCACGAGGAGAGATGGACATCACTCAGCACCCCCCGTTGGGGCTACTGTCGAGGTCGATGGCGTGCTCTGCGAGAACTTCGCCGACGCCGTGAACTGAACCACGGGTGTGCCTGTGTCGATAGAACTGGATACATCCCAGTTCTTCCAGGTCTGATTCGCTGCATTCGTGAGCCACACGTCGGTGACCTCTGAAAGCTCATTGAGCCGCACAAGCGTCTTTGCGACCGACTTGTAGGCGACATTCATGCTTTGGCTGCTCGACCGAGGCGTGTTGGCGACCATCGACAGTCCGTTGGCCTGGTCGACACTCATTGAATCGAGCCACACCTCGTCGGGAAGAACGAGGGACACCTCTTCGACCACACGACCGAAGTTGAAACGACCGGCCAACGCCGTCTGGACGATCGCCTGTCGGTCGGTGAGCTCCTGCTCCTTCTTCTCAAACACGTCGAACGCCTTGCCCTGTTCGGCGTACTGCTGCGCTCGATCCTTGGCTGACTGCAACTCATCGCTCTTCTGCTGCACGGAGAAGTAGAGGCCGGCCGCAACGAGCAGAACGATGAGCACGAGACCAAGCGTGATGATGAAGACGTACCTGTACCAGCCTTGGAACCTCTGGCGATCAAGTACCTCCCGAGGGAGCAGGTTGATGCGAAGCATCTACACCACCCCTCCCAGCGCCAAGCCGATCGCTGCAGCACAGCCCGCGCGATCCGGCAGCACGGAGGACTCGACTGAGCCGCTCATCTGCAACCCGGCCAGCGCGTCCCCCAGCACGACCTCGGTCTGGAGACCGCGTCCGAGGTACACGGGCAGGTTCCGAAGCTCGGCCCCGGTGCCTGTGAGGTAGATCCGACCGATGCTTCGAACCTGCACGGCCTGGGTGAGATAGTAGTCAAATGACCTGCGAACCTCGGCGATGAACTTGTTCGCTTCGCGCTCGAGCGCATCCTGCACCGCGGAGAGCGTGGCGGCATCGAGATCCGGGTGCGACTCGGCCGGCTGATCGATATCGGGCAGCCCCGCCCTGGCCTTAAGGTTCTCGGCTTCGTCAAACGTCAGATTCATGACGTTGGCAATCGCTTGCGTGAACTGGTTTGCGGCAAGCGATGACACGCGAGTGAAACGCGGAAGCCCACGCTCCACGACCGCGATGTTCGTCAGCCCGGAACTGATGTGGACGATACCCACGGCCTCAGCCGGGTTCTCGGCCTCCTCGGAGAGCCACTTAGGGGTGGCCCCCAGCAGGGCGCGAACCAGCGCGAATGCCGTGACGTCGACCTGCGCGAGCTGAAGACCGGCGCCTTCGACCGCGGAGACGATGTTGCCGATCATGTCCCGCTGGGCCGCGACGAGGAGAACTTCCATCATGTGCTCGTCAGCCGGGGTCATGTAGTCACCGATGATCTGGAAGTCGATGATCGCTTCCTCGATCGGAATCGGGATGTAGTCTTGGGCTTGGTACTGAATCGCACCCGCGAGTTCGGCGCGCTCCATGTACGGCAGGTCGACTAGGCGAACGACGACCTTCTGGTTCGAGACCCCGACAGCAACCGACTTGTTGCGCACGCCGCTGCGGTGCCACAACTCCTTGATGGCCGCGGAAACGGCTTCGGGATCCACGACTTCGCCTTCAACGACCGCACCGAAAGGCATCGGCGCAATCCCGTACGCGGTCAGTGAATGCGAAGCACCGCCGGCCTTGATCTGCGCGGCGCGGATGAAGTCGGTCCCGATGTCCAGACCGACAGGCGGTAGTGCGGCACCGAACGATACCGGGGCCAACGCGTCCTCCCTCAACTGCTACAACAAATCCACGACTACTACTGTGACGAATGACCCGTGGAAATGATACCACAGAGTGTATCGCAATCATGCTCGTCAAGTCCCCACCAGCCCCGAAAACAGCCAAGCCACGAATCGGACTCGCTCATGCATCTTCTCGGAACCGTGGGTCGGTGGCTTCCGGGCTTCTGCGCAGAGTATCGTCACTTCGTGGCTTCGGCTGTAGTGCGAAAGCCCTGCGGCCTTCACTCGTGTGAATGAACTTAGTAGTGCTGGTGGGCCGGCGCTCCCATCGAGCAACTGACTACCGTGCCCTGGTCATCGATCTCATACGGGTTCATCGCGGCGTCGCACGGACATATCGGCGCTTCAGCGATGTACACGGGAACCGCCCATCCTGCGCCGTCAACCGCACCTCCGGCAGGCATTGCGCCGTTCACGGACGCGTACGTCTGCGCTGCGCCCTCGATGGAGCGCTGGTTCGCCCAACACGACTTCATCTGGGCGTTGGCCTTGGCGGCGCCGAGTACCGGAATGGCGATCCCCACAAGAATCCCGACGATGAGTACGATGACCATGATCTCGAGGAGTGTGAATCCCTCGTCTGCTGTGCACTTCTGCATGTGTTCAACCCTCCTATCTCCTTCCGTCGCTGACTCGGATCGTCGAGATGTTACGGCTCGATTATCGTCAGGCGATACAGAGGTCTGGAGGAGCCAGGCACACGCGCGTGTGACCGAGCGCACACACCTAGAACGTGAGGATGTGCAGGTACCAAGCGACGAGGGGCACGCCGACAAACGTCACAATCACGGCCGAGGCCGCCAGAGCAGGCCCGAACGGAAACGTGTTTCGCAGCCCATCCGGTGAAGTCCGAGCCGAGATCAAGCCATACACCGCCCCGATGAGGCTTCCGATGAAGAGTGTCAGCAGCGCATATGGGCCGAGGAACAGACCGATCGCCCCGAGCAGTTTGACGTCTCCCATCCCGAATCCGTCCACGCCACGCACCTTCTGATACGCAAGTGCGATGAACAGAACGAGCCCTGCAGACGAGAGCGAACCCGCGACAGCGAACGCGGCCGGGTTTGACAAGACCCCGCCGCCCGGACCGATGAGCGGAGCCGCCGGGATACCGAAGAGTGAGAGCCCGACGCCTACCGCACCGATGAGCGCGAGCAGCCCGACAAGCGGGTTGGGCAGACGCTTTATGTCCAAGTCGATGAATGCCAGAAGCACCAGAAGGTAGAAGAACGCGGCGCAGAAGCCAGCTTGGACCGTCGGGCCGAACTGGATGGCCGCCAGAAGCCATAGAACACCGGTCAGCAGCTCGACTGCCGGATATCGTGCAGAGATCTTCGTCCCACACGCACGGCAACGTCCGCGCAGCAGCATCCACGAAAGAACGGGGACGTTGTCATACCAGGCGATGGCGGTGTCGCACACGGGGCAATGCGAGCCGGGTGTCGACAGTGACTCGCCTCTCGGAAACCGCCAGATCACGACGTTGCCGAACGAGCCGAAGATGAGCCCGAACGCGAAGGCACACATGTTGAAGAAGATGTTCAGGATTCACTCCAAGTCGCGGGTACGCGCCCATTCTAGCGTGTGAACGCGCGAGTGCCGCCCCAAAGGCGGCCCGGGGCATGCGACAGGGCCGGCAGCTTAGCTGCCGGCCCTGAGGGCTTCGTGCTTGGATGGAACTCGGTCGGCCTAGAAGTGACCGTGAACCGGATCCCCGTAGCCGCAAGCAGCGACGGTGCCACTCGTACCGAACGAGTACGCGGCCTTCGAGGCGTCAGCCGGGCAGAACGGCGCGACCTTGATGTAGGTCGGCGTCAGCGCAGCCGGGCTTGCAGGAAGCGTACCGTCGTTGTCGGCGGCGTAGGTCTGTGCCGCACCCTCGATCGTGCGCTGGTTCGCGAAGCACGACTTCTTCTGGGCGTTGGCCTTTGCAGCATTGAAGACCGGAATAGCGATAGCAACAAGAATACCGATAATGAGCACGACGACCATGAGTTCCACGAGTGTGAAGCCCTCGTCCTTACGGAACATCTTCATGACCCCGCACCTCCTTCCCCCCTACTGGGGATTGTGGGAGCCTTTTGCTCCCAACCCTGACAAGTAGTGTATCGGTGCCCCGAGCGTGGACTTTAGAACTTTCTTAGCAAGTTCTCAGGACGCTCCCCCGACACATCCGATATGAGTTGTGTTCCCTGTGATCAATGAACACAAACTCAGTCATCCAAGGCGCCGACCAACGCGTCGACAGCCTGTCCTGCTGAATTGAACGACTAGTTGACGAGCGTGATGACCTGAAACATCGGGAGGTACAGCGCGATGACCATGCCGCCGACGATCACGCCGAGCGACGCCATCATGAGCGGCTCGATGAGTGACGTGAGACCGTCCGTAGCGACGGCGACCTCTTCATCGTAGAAGTCGGCGATCTTGTTGAGCATCGCGTCGAGCGCACCGGTCTCCTCGCCGACCGCGATCATCTGAACGAGCATCGACGGGAATACCTTCGATTCGGAGAGCGGCTTCGCGATCGTCTCGCCTTCCTTGATTGCATTGCGTGCGTGCTTCACGGCGTTGGCGACAACTTCGTTGCCCGAGGTATCCGCGACGATATCCAGCGCGGAGAGGATCGGTACGCCCGCTGAGACCAAGGTGCCGAAGGTCCGAGTGAACTTCGCGAGGGCGATCTTGCGGGTCAGCGGTCCGAATACGGGCATGTTGAGCTTCGCGCCGTCCCATATTGTCTTTCCCGGTCCGGCCGACCACCACTTGAACAGCGAAACGGCGGCGAAGATGCCTACGGCCAGTGCGATTCCCCACACGCTCGTCACGAGGTGGGATACATCGACGAGCATCTGCGTGATCGCCGGAAGCTTCCCGCCCATATCGGTGAACATCTTCTCGAACGTCGGCACGACGAAGATCATCATGGCCGCCAAGACAACGAGGACAAGCCCGCCCATTGCAATCGGGTAGGTCATCGCCGACTTGATCTTGTTCTTGAGCGCCTGCTCGGACTCGAGGTGATCGGCGAGGCGGCTGAGCACCTCGTCGAGCACACCACCCGTCTCACCTGCACGAACCATGTTCACGAAGATGGCCGGGAACACCTTTGGGTGCTTGCCGAGGGCATCGGACAGCGACTGCCCGGCCTCGACATCCTTGCCTATCTGCGTGATGACGACCCGAAGTGCCGCACTTTCGGTTTGGGCCGACAGGATCGAGAGACACTTCGTAAGCGAGAGGCCCGCGCTGATCATCGTCGCGAACTGCCGCGCGAAGATGGCGACTTCCTTGGGTTTGACCGATGAAGCGAACTGGATGTCATTCAAGGCGGCGAAGCCGCCCTGCGTGTCGAGCTCGAGGATGATATAGCCCATCTGGGCCAGCCGATTCTGAACGGCCTCTTTGCTGTCGCCTTCGAGCTTGCCCTTGACGACCTTGCCGGCCTTGTCACGAACCGAGTACACATACGTCGCCATGATGACCCCCAATCCTGCGACAGCTGCTCGCTGCCGAGCTATACGATGACCCGGACGACCTCTTCTATCGACGTCTGGCCCATGCGGACCTTCTCAAGACCGTCTTGCCTCAACGTTCGCATGCCCTGTGAGATCGCGACTTCGCGAATGGCTTCAGAAGTCGCCTCCTCAACACACAGCTTACTGATCTCCTCGGACATCATGAGGACTTCGTGCACACCGATCCGGCCGCGGTAACCGGTGCCGCCGCACTTCTTGCAGCCGACGGCGCGATACACGGCCTCCGGGAGATTATCGGCATCGTAGCCCGCGTCTATGAGCACTTCCGACTTCGGGCGCCACTCCTGCTTGCAGTCGCCGCACAGCTTGCGCGCAAGGCGCTGGGCAAGAACGCAGTCAACCGCAGATGAGACCAGGAACGGCTCGACGCCCATCTCTATGAGTCGGGTGACGGCGCCGGCCGAGTCGTTCGTGTGGAGTGTTGAAAGCACGAGGTGACCGGTGAGCGCCGACTCGATGGCGATTTGAGCCGTCTCCTGATCGCGAATCTCACCGATGAGGATGATGTCGGGTGAGCAGCGCAGGAAGGAGCGCAGCGCTCGCGCGAAGGTGAGTCCGGCTCGGGAGTTGACCTGGCATTGATTGACTCCGGGCAGTCGATACTCGACGGGGTCCTCGGCTGTGATGATGTGCCTCGCCGGGTCATTGAGTACGTTGATGGCGGCATAGAGCGATGTCGACTTGCCCGACCCCGTGGGCCCGGTCACGAGAACTGTGCCGTAGGGTTTCGAGAAGGCCGACTGGAAGCGATCAAGCGACGACGGCAAGAACCCGAGGTCCTTGAGCTCGAGCAGAATCGCGTCCTTGCGAAGGATCCTGAGAACGACTCGCTCGCCGTAGACCGTGGGTAGAGTGGACACACGGAAGTCGACGGTGTGACCTGACACCACGACCGCGCAGTGCCCGTCCTGCGGTTTGCGCGACTCGGCTATATCGAGCTCAGACATGATCTTGAGCCGCGAGATGATCGACGTCTGGATCGACTTCGGTGCGGGCTGCATCGCTTCGTGAAGCACACCGTCGATGCGGAATCGAACACGAAGATCGTGCTCCTGCGGCTCGATGTGAATATCGGAAGCCCTGTCGGCGACCGCTTTCTGAATGATGTAGTTCACCAGCTTGACCGCCGGCGCTTCGCTCTCGACCTCGGTCAATCCCGCGAGATCGTCGTTGCTCAGCTCGTCCGTGCCGTGGAACAGGTCGCTTTCCTCGGACTCTGCCTCTCGGTAGTACTGCTCGATGGCTGCGACGATATCGTCCTTCGTCGAGATCGCGGGCCTGATCTCGTAGTTCGTGATTATGCGCAGGTCATCCAGCGCGAGGACGTTCTGCGGATCGGCCATCGCAACGACCAGATGATCGTCGCGAATCTCAATCGGCATCAGGATGTAGCGACTCGCCATCTCACGCGAGACGAGACAGACGGCGGCAGGCTCAGGCCGCACCTCGGCGAAATCGATGTACTCGATGCCGATCTGATGCGCCATGACCGACAGGATGGCGCCTTGGGTCGCGTATCCAAGGTCAACAAGGATGCGCCCGAGCGGGCTGCCGGTCGCGCGATGCACTTCGAGCGCATCGTTGAGTTGCTTCTCGGTGACAATCCCTGCTCGCATGAGCAGTGCGCCGAGCCGCTGTCTCGCTTCCGCCATCTACGACCTCTTCTACGACTGCGGAGACGCGCACTCGATCGTGAAGCCCCCAGCGCGCGCAACCATCATACGACGATTGAGGCCCGGTGACACCTGACCACCTCAGGCGTCATCCGTTGCGGACCGAAGGTCCTCGAGCAGAGCGTCCGCGTATCGTCTGAATCGATCGTGAGTCGCCGTGCCGGCCTTCACGCCAACCCGATGGTCGCCGAACCACATCTCGATCGGAGCCACGAGTTCATAGTCGGACGGCGGGCCTTCGGTGGAAACCGCCGAGGCGCCGGCCAACGGACCCAGTTTGGTCTCGGCGGGTGGGGCAGCGCTGAGGTCGACCGTATGCACCACGGCGCGTGGGCGGGCAGGAAGATCATCCTCAGCGGAGTGGACCGCCGGGTTCTCCAGCAACGGCTGCGGCTCAGGTTGCGGCTGCGGCTCCGGTTGCGGCTTCGGCGATTCGGACACGGCCGGGGATGCGCCCACCTCTGAGACCGTCGGGGGCTCCCAGACAAGCTGCTCCCGATCCTCAAGCGCCTCGTCTGCGCTCTGGGTGCGCGGCTCAACGACCTCAACGCGATCCGGCGCCGCCACCACTTGTTCAAAGGAGGCGTCGCCCGAAGGTGCGAAGGGAAGAACCAGGATGCCGTCCGCGTCGGGGGCGCCCAGCGGCGACACCCACGCGACAGGCTCCGGATTCGGCGCGGCCACCGCGACGACCGCCTCGAGGGGCTCCGGATCCTCTGCAACCGGCTCGTACGTTGCGACGCCGGCCGGTTGCGGCACGGGGTCCGCGTCGGCACGCCCTACCTCCGGAACGCTGAGCAGCCGAGTCAGAGGCGACTGACTCTCCACAGGTGCATCCGACTGCGGTTCCGGAGTGGTCGCCACGGTGACACTCGGAGGCATGATGGGCGGGAGCACCGGAGCGGGCGCACTGTACGCGACCGGCGCATCCAGCTCGGTCGGGCCTTCGCCGGACGTGATCACCTGAGGTACGCGCAGTTCGCGCTCGGCGGTGACCTCGAAGGCGGCGATGCGCGTATCCAGCGCCGCAGGCGGAAGGTGCTCCGCGGGCGCCGGGGTCTCGGGGGGCATCCAGACACCCGTGCGCAGCGGACTGAACAGCGCAGCATTCGGGCTGTCCTGGTCGATGGTGACCTCGACGCCAGCGAGGCTCATGTCGAATTCGGAGCCGCCTTGCGCGGTCACATCTGCCCACTCCGCCTCTGAAGCCAGGGGTGCGGTCTCATCGAAGTGGGAGCGTTCGCCGCCTCGGATCATCGTCCAGATCGTGGCGATGATCGCGATGACCAGTAGTGCCGTTGCGCCGCCGAGTATGAGGACCCGCGGATCCATGGTCACGAGCCCATACTCTCCAGGATCTCGTAGAGCAGGCCGAGAAGTACGGCCTTCACCGAGTCCCGGTTACGCGCGTCAACGGGCAGAAGCGGAACTCGATCCTCAAGGCCGAGGTCGGCCCGAACCTGCTGAATCTGCTCGGTGTCGTCTGCGGCGACCTTGTTCGCGGCCACAACAAAGGGGACATCCGACATCTCTCTGAAGAAGTCGATCATCCCCTTCGCGTCCTCGAGCGTCGATGGCTCGGACGCGTCGACGATGAGAACGAAGCCGAGCATGCCTTCGGAGAGGGTCTCCCACATGAAGGAGAAGCGCGACTGCCCGGGCGTGCCGAAGAGATAGAGCACCACGTCATCCGAGACCGTGATACGACCGAAATCCATAGCGACCGTGGTTTCGCCGGATCCCTCAGCGGATCCGTCGGAGATCTGGCGCTCGGTCGAAAGCACCGTGATCTCGCTCACCGACTTGATGAACGTCGTCTTGCCCGCATTGAACGGACCTGTGATGACGACCTTGACCGACTGCATCCTGGACGACTCCCCTACAGACTCTTGATACCGTCGATGATCTTGAGCAATGTATCCCGATCCACGCGCGTATCCCTACTCAGTGTCTCTGTACCACTCTCGGGAATGCGATTGACGCTCGCGGACGGTCGAGACGGTCGACCCACCCCCGTAAGAGCCGACAACTCGTCAGTCAGGCCGCCGTCGAAATCGATATCGCCACCGCCGATGTCATCGAGGAAGGAGTCAGTCGAGATGACTCCCGCCGGCTCGACCGTCGGAGCGACTTCGCGCAGCAGCTCCTCATCGAAGTCGAACGCGGCATCGGGCATCGATTCGTAGAGGGGTGGCGGAGTCATGCTTGAAGGGGCGACCTGCGCTGCATCCGACTCAAGCGAGTCGAGCAGCTCCGAGAAGTCGGGGGTCTCGGCGGTCTCCACGGAGTCGACGATGTCGGTCTCCACTTGGTCGACGTCGGGTGCCGGCTCAATCTCGACGACAGCAATCGGCTCGGCTGCGGCGACATCTTCAGCGGGCAGCGCGTCCGGAATCGGCACAACCGCAACCAGCGACTCGTCGGCGCCGAACTGGCGA
>JAAXWY010000010.1 GCA_013334745.1 Coriobacteriia bacterium | reverse complement strand
CCTCGCCGGGATGTGGCTCAGCTTGGTAGAGCGCTCGGTTCGGGACCGAGAGGTCGTGGGTTCGAATCCCGCCATCCCGACCATCCGGAACTTGACGGCAGGCCGCTCACTCGGCCTGCCGTTCGGCTATCTAGGCGGTGTTCGTGGTTGATTCGCTGATGCACTGGCTCGGCTATGGGCTGTGCCACCAGCTGCCGGAGCGGTCCTTCTTCGGCGGCGGTGTCCAATTGCCCGTTTGCGCCCGCGACACCGGCATCTATCTTGGCTTCATCATCGCAGTCGGCGTGATCGCCCTACTGCATCGTCGCGAGCGTCCGACCGGGTTTCCTTCGCCGATGGGGTGGGTCGTATTCGCGCTGATGGTTGGCAGTATGGGTATCGATGGTGTCTCCTCCTACTCGGGCCTGCGCACGACCACGAACGAGCTGCGGCTCATTACCGGGCTGATGACCGGCTTTGCGATCGCGATGCTCGTCGTACCTATGGTCAACGACGTGCTGTGGCGGCGCTCGGGCGCCGGGCGAGTGCTGGACCCGGTATCGAGGCTACTGAGCTTCCTCGTCGTGATCCCATTCGCCTACATGGCGATATGGTGGGGGGCGCCATTTCTCGGCGTTGGGTACGCCTTGCTCACAGCTGCGGCAATCATCACGACGCTGGTGAGTGTCAACCTGGTGATGGTGTGCCTGCTTCCTGCATTCGATCGAAAGGCTGAGAAGCTCGCTGACGCCTGGATGGCCATCTTGGTTTCGTTCCTTCTCGCCGGCGGCGAGATCTGGCTCGCAGCGGGATTGAGGATCTGGCTGACGAACCTGGCCGAGCGCCTGACGTAGGCTCTCGCCCTCGAGCCGCGAGGTTCATGTCAGAGGTGCGCGCTACTGTCTCTCCGAACACACGTTCGAAGGAGAAGACATGAACACGCGCACCGACAGCCCCACCTTTCGGCAGGTACTCGATGAGCTTGTTGCCAGTGCCCTGCTTGGGGACGTGAGCGAGGCCGCAGCGGCCCGAGCGCGGAAGGCGACCGGAAGAGCGCTCGGCTACGCGCTCACAGCTCCCGCCAATCTGGCGACCCGTCGTCGTGCGAGCGCCTACTTCTCGGCGTGCGTGCGTCGTGAGACGGTTCGCGGCAGAGCCGGATCGACCGCCGCCGCCAGGATGCTCGCCGCCGCCATCGTCGAGGATCTTCTCGAGGGCGGTCGTGACGGGTGGCATGCGTGGGAGGCCCTCGACCGAGGCTGGCGCGGTTCGCTGCCGGATGAACTGCTTGAGGAGTACCGCATCAGGCTGTGCGGTGCGGCCCTGCGTTCAGCTTAGCGGCTACCGGCGAAAAGTATCTCCCCGGTGTCAGAGACGACCCAAAGGCGCGTTGAGGACAGTTTGCCGTCCTTGGGCCCGGTCGCCTCGACCACGAGGACGGCGGGTGCGCCGGAGAAGGTGCAGCGCTCCACGTAGACCGGGACACCGTTGATGTCGCTCGGGAACGTCTTCGTGAGCAGATCGGCTGCGGCCGAGGCCGACTCGCCTTGCCGCCTCAGTGCGGCGAGCGCCTGGTGCCGAAGCTTGGCGCTGTCGGCCGTGGGCTTCTCGGCGAGTGCGGAAGTGTCCACCCCGCTCTGTACTTCGAGCGCGGAGTCGTTGTCGTAGACAGCGCCCTTGTCGGCCCACGTGGGCCCGTCAACACCGCACCCGGTCATTGCTAGCGCGATGATCAGCGCTGTAGCCGTGAGTGCCAGACAGCGTACGAATCGAGACTGCTTCGACACCAGGGACCTCCGTTGTAGGGGCTGTATCCATACTAGCCGATTCACAACGCCACGCTTGGCGCCGTGCAGTGTCAGACCCGGAGCGTACGGTCGTCTCGGATAGGCGACGGACAGCGGAGGCGAGCACGGTGAAGCAGAACTACGTGAGTGAACTGGCTGAGGGTACGCGTGTCGATGCTGCGTTCGCCTTGCGATCCAAAGAGATGAGGGCGACGCGCGCAGGCGAGGCGTTTCTCTGGCTTGAACTCGCTGATCGAACGGGCCATGTACCGGCTGTGTACTTCCGTCCCGGCGCTGAGGCCTGTGCCGCTCCTGTGGGCAGCATCGTGCGGGTGCGCGGACGGGTAACCAGCTACAAGGGCGTGCGGCGTGTCTCCGTCGACTTCTTGCGAGCCGAGCCCGCCGTCGATGCATCCGACTTCATCGCCACGGGTGCGCGTCAGCCTGAGGAGGTCTTGGCCGAGTTCAAGTCGATCGCCGCCTCAGTGCGTGACCCGCAACTACGCAAGGTCCTGCGCGCCGTCTTCGGCGATGAGGACTTCCTGCGCCGATTCGCGGAGTGCCCCGGTGCCCAGTCGCATCACCACGCGCACCTGGGGGGACTCATCGAGCACACGGTCGCGGTCGCGAGCATGTGCCAGGCGATCGCCCCTTCCTACCCTCAGGTGGACGCGGACGTGCTCGTGTGCGCGGCCCTACTCCACGACATCGGGAAGTGCGATGAACTGCGCTACGACACACAGATCGAGTACACGGACGCCGGCAGGCTGATCGGTCACGTCGTGCTGGGTGTGCAGCGGGTGCATGCGTCGATCGCGCGTACGCGCGTGAAGGTGGACACCGGAGTACTGACACGCCTTGAGCATGCGATCCTGTCGCACCACGGTGAGCTGGAGTGGGGCTCCCCAAAGCGACCATCGACGTTCGAGGCGCTGCTGCTGCACCACGTCGACAACCTGGACGCGAAGGCATCCGGTTTCTCGGAGCTGATGGGCCGTGCGGCGCGGGTCGAGGAGCTGTGGACCGACTCGGGCAATCTGTTCCGAAGGCCCCTGTACGCGCCTGCAGCCGCCGAGGCCGACCGCAGCTACCCCGTCGAGGAAGATGATCAGTACGACAGGAGGAGTGCCTGACGCCTTGCGTTCACGGCTTAGGCACGCAGCCCGCCTTTCGACTAGAATCTGCGAGTCGGCATCGCGCCGTCGTAACGATCAACTCGAAATGCGCAAGGAGTGGATTCTATGTCCGACACCCCCAAGGCCGAGATAGGCGTATTCGGCGGAAGCGGCTTCTACGAGCTGCTCGACAATCCGCGCGAGCACAAGATCAATACCCCGTTCGGCGCGCCGTCGTCTGCAGTCATGGTCGGTGAGATCGCCGGACGTTCCGTCGCCTTCCTCCCGCGGCACGGTAAGGACCACTCGCTGCCGCCGCACATGATTAACTACCGGGCGAACCTGTGGGCGATGAAGGAGCTCGGTGTCTCCCAGATCATCGGCCCTAACGCTTGCGGCTCGCTGCAGCCCGAGGTTGAGCCGGGTCACTTCGTGATCTGCGATCAGTTCGTCGATCGCACGTGGGGCCGCACGGATACGTTCTTCGATGGCCCCATCACTACGCACGTGAGCTCCGCTGATCCTTACTGCCCCTCGATGAGGCAGGTCGCGATCGACAAGGCCGCGGGTCTCGGAATCACCGCACATGAGACAGGCACCGTCGTCGTGATTCAGGGGCCGCGATTCTCGACGCGCTCGGAGTCGAAGTGGTTTGCCTCCCAGGGATGGGAGGTCATCAACATGACCCAATACCCTGAGTGCTATCTCGCTCGTGAGCTTGAGATCTGCTACGTCAACATCTCGCTGATCACAGACCATGACGCAGGGGCGGAGGGCGCCGAGCCGGTCTCGAACGACATGGTCATTCGCGTTTTCAATGAGAACAACAGCAAGGTCAAGAGCCTCATCTACGCGATGATTCCCGCTCTTCCCACCACCCGCGACTGCGTCTGCGCGACTGCGCTGGATGGTGCCGCCTTCTAGATCGCATCGTGACAGGTGTGTCTACCACGCGCGGGCTGCCCGAAATGGCGGTCCGCGCGGCTGTTTTCAGCGGCATGCGCTTGTTCGACCTTGTAACAGTTGTTACGATATCAACCCAGAATCTGCGGGTGTGCGACGACTGAATTGAGCGTGTTAACAGTGAGTGATCGCATACCCCAGGGTGTCATCGAGAGGCTTCCTTCCTACCTGAATGCGCTCATGCATCTTCGCGAGCAAGGCGCACAGACGGTCTCATCGGCACAGCTCTCGCATCTCGCGGAAGTCAACGCAGCGCAGATTCGCCGCGACTTCGCGTACTTCGGCCAGTTCGGAAAGCGAGGCGTGGGATACGACATCGCGCTGCTTGTTGACCGGATTCAGCGGATTCTCGGCTCGGACCACATACAGCGGCTCGCCATCGTGGGCGCGGGCAATCTCGGCTCGGCGATTGCACAGTACGACGGGCTGAGGACTCGAGGCTTCGTGGTCACAGGGGTGTTCGACAAGGATATCCGCAAGGTTGGAAGCCGTGTGGGCGACCTGATCGTGCGAGACATCTCGGAACTCGAGAGGTCCGTGCGCGAGCAGGGGATCCGTTTCGGAGTCATCGCGGTTCCGCCGGAGGCTGCGCAGGATGCCGCCGACCGGCTGTGCGCGGCAGGAGTTCGGGTGGTCGTGAACTACTCGACGGCATTCGTCGAAGTCCCTGAGCACGTTACCCTGCACAACACGGACCCCGTACGCGAACTGCTCCACACGCTCTACTATCTGTCTCGCGCAGAGGGCGTGGCGAGCGTCTAGGTGTGGTGGTACGCTACTCGCTAGCGTCAGTGCGGTCGACCGGTATCGACCGTTTCCTATGTCATGGAGGCTAACGAATGATCTCGACCCCCGTACTTGCGATCGCGATTCCGTTCCTCGGCGGCATCGGTGCCCCCGAGCTCATCATCATCCTTGTGATCATCCTCGTGCTCTTCGGCCCGAAGCGCCTTCCGCAGCTCGGCAAGTCGCTCGGCAAGACCATGAAGGCCATCCGCGAGGGTGCCGAGGGAAAGCTCGAGGAGGACGAGGCCGCCCTCACTGAAGAGGATGAGCCGAAGAAGGAGCCGGCCAAGGCCGAGGCCAAGGCGGAGTCCAAGTCATCTGCGGCGGGCGACGAGGAGTAGACCTCCTAGTTTC
This sequence comes from Coriobacteriia bacterium, assembly GCA_013334745.1. Taxonomy (NCBI): domain Bacteria; kingdom Bacillati; phylum Actinomycetota; class Coriobacteriia; species Coriobacteriia bacterium. Next base: position 55,758 of record JAAXWY010000010.1, on the reverse strand, counting down.
CGCACGTTTACGGCGTCGCCGGGGGTCTCCCTTGCGGCGCCGTCGCATTCATATATACTTTCGTGGACATTCGACGGGCTGTCCGCATCCGCGGGGCAGCCCGCGCGTTACGACAGGACCCGCCCATTACCATCTGGCGGGCACGATTGGGAGTCTCTCGCATGAACAAAGAGGTTGCTCTTACCCCCGAAGGCCAGGCCAAGCTCGAAGAGGAGCTCCGTCATCTCGAGACGGTTCGCCGCCGCGAGGTTGGTGAGCGCATCAAGGAGGCCAAGGAGTTCGGGGACATCTCCGAGAACTCTGAGTACGACGACGCCAAGAACGAGCAGGCGTGGGTCGAAAGCCGGATCATCGAGGTCACTCAGATTCTGGCTCGAGCGACGATCATCGATGCGCCCAAGAAGAACGACAAGGTCAACCTGGGCAGCAAGGTCAAGCTCCGTGACGCGTCCGGTGACGAGCACACGTATCAGGTCGTCGGTTCGGCTGAGGCCGATCCCGCGGACAACAAGATCAGCAACGAGTCGCCTGTCGGTGCCGCCATCCTCGGCCACAAGAAGGGCGAGGTCGTGAAAGTGACCACTCCTTCGGGCAAGGTCATCGATTTCACCGTTGTCTCGATCACGCACTAGTTCGATGGGTGACGAGGAGCGCACGGACGCAACCTCACCTGCGGGCGAGGCGGCCGAGATCATCGAGGACGATCCATTCGTCGTACGCCGAGCAAAGCTCGATGCGTTGCGGGCGTCCGGCGCACAGCCCTACGCCGATCACTGGGATGTCACCGCGAGAGCCGCTGAAATCGAAGCCGCGCATGCGGAGCTTGCGGACGGCGCAGAGACCGAGATCGTCGTCAGCGTGGCCGGCCGACTTGTAGCCAAGCGCGATCAGGGCAAGATCGTCTTCCTCGTCATTCGCGACGCAACCGGCGACCTGCAGCTCTTCACCCGCGTGAACCTTGTCGGTGATGAAGCGTTCGAGGCCATCAAGGATCTCGACCTCGGCGACTGGATCGGTGCCGTCGGCACCGTCATGCGGACACGCCGCGGCGAGTTGTCCGTGGCCCCGACTCAGGTCACGCTTCTTTCGAAGTCGCTCCGGCCTCTTCCCGAGAAGTACCATGGCCTCTCGGACACCGAAACCCGTTACCGCCAGCGCTACGTCGACCTCATCGCGAACCCCGGGGTGCGCGAGGTGTTCACCACCCGGTTCCGCATCATCGGAGCCATCCGCCGCTACATGGACGCGCAGGGCTACCTCGAGGTCGAGACGCCCATGCTGCACGCGATTCCCGGCGGTGCCACGGCCAAGCCGTTCGTGACCCACCACAACGCGCTCGACATGCCGTTGTATCTGCGCATCGCCCCTGAGCTGTACCTGAAGCGGCTGCTCGTAGGCGGCTTTGAGCGCGTCTACGAGATCAACCGTTCCTTCCGCAACGAGGGCATGAGCGTGCGCCACAACCCCGAGTTCACGATGCTCGAGGCGTACCAGGCGTACGGCAACATGGCATCGATGATGGACCTGACGGAGGGAATCATCACCAGCGCCGCAAGCGAGGTGCTCGGCACGCTCGACGTGGAGTATCAGGGCACCACCGTGTCGCTTGCGTCCCCCTGGCGCCGCGCCACGATGACTGAGCTGACCACTGCCGCCGCAGGCGAAGACGTAAGCTTCGCGCGCTCGATCGAGGAGTTGTGTGCGCTGTGCGACAAGCACGAAGTCCCGTTCGAGAAGAGCTTCGGCAAGGGCAAGCTCATCACCGAGCTGTTCGAGAAGCTCGTCGAGCACACGCTCATGGAGCCGACCTTCGTGACCATGTACCCCGCCGAGACGTCGCCCTTGGCGCGACGCAACGACGACGATCCCGAGCTCACCGACCGCTTCGAGCTGATCATCACAGGTCGCGAGTTCGCAAACGCGTTTTCGGAGCTGGTCGACCCGATCGATCAGCGCGGACGGTTCGAGGCACAGGCGGCCGCCAAGGACGCGGGCGACGACGAAGCCATGTGGGTCGACGAGGACTACCTCCGTGCGCAGGAGTACGGTATGCCACCGGCTGGCGGCATGGGTCTCGGTATCGACCGGCTCGTGATGCTGCTTACCGATTCCGCATCCATCCGGGACGTGCTGCTCTTCCCCCACATGCGGCCTGAGGCCTGAGTCCCGCTCTCGCATCAATCGCTCGATGCCCGTCGAATCCCCTTGAATTCGGGGAAATCTAAGTCCGAGTGACTCAGATTCGTGGCACTCTCCTTGCTATTGTTCGTGCACCTGCCGATTCATGTCGGTGCGGCGGGTATACTCCGTCTACAGGTTCATCGAATTCGCGGTTCCTCAGAGAACCGCTGCGATAGGGAGGCGCTCTCATGTTCGAGCGATTCACAGAAAAGGCGCGAAGGGTTGTCGTGTACGCCCAAGAAGAGGCGCGCATGCTCAACCAGAACTACATCGGGACCGAGCACTTGCTGCTCGGGCTGATTCGCGAGCAGGACGGCATCGCCGCCAAGGCGCTCGAGTCGCTCAACATCTCACTCGAGGACGTTCACGCGCAGGTTGAAGATCTCATCGGACGCGGCACGTTCGTTCCGACCGGGCATATCCCGTTCACGCCTCGCGCCAAGAAGGTGCTTGAGCTCTCGCTGCGCGAGGCGTTGCAGCTCGGGCACAACTACATCGGCACAGAGCACATCCTTCTTGGGCTTATCCGTGAAGGCGAGGGTGTCGCTGCGCAGGTGCTGCTCAACCTCGGCGCCGATCTCGACAAGGTCCGCTCGGCGGTCATCCAGCTGCTCTCGGGGCACTACGGCAAGGGTGCCGAGAGTTCCGAGGAGCGTCGCGGTGGGGGTGGAAACGGCTCGTCGATTCTCGATGAGTACGGACGCAATCTCACCCGTCAGGCCCGCGACGGCAAGCTTGACCCCGTGATCGGTCGCGCCAATGAGATCGAGCGCGTCATGCAGATCCTTTCGCGGCGCACGAAGAACAACCCGGTGCTCATCGGTGAACCCGGCGTCGGCAAGACGGCCGTGGCCGAGGGTCTCGCCCAGCGCATCTCCAACGACGAGGTGCCCGAGACCATCAAGGACAAGCAGCTCTACACGCTCGACCTCGCGGCACTCGTTGCCGGGAGCAAGTACCGCGGTGAGTTCGAGGATCGACTCAAGAAGGTCATGAAGGAGATTCGCGAGCGCGGTGACATCATCCTCTTCGTGGATGAGATGCACACACTCGTCGGCGCCGGAGCCGCAGAGGGCGCTATCGATGCAGCGAGCATCATCAAGCCTGCGCTCGCGCGAGGCGAGCTGCAGACGATCGGTGCGACCACGCTCGATGAGTTCCGCAAGTACGTCGAGAAGGATCCCGCACTTGAGCGCCGCTTCCAGCCTATCCAGGTCGGCGAGCCCAGCGTTGAAGAGACCGTCGAGATCCTCAAAGGACTCCGAGATCGCTACGAGGCGCATCACCGCGTCACCATCACAGATGAGGCCATCGAGGCGGCTGCGACACTCGCTGACCGCTACATCTCAGACCGCTTCCTCCCGGACAAGGCCATCGACCTTGTCGACGAGGCTGGCGCCAAGATGCGCATCAAGATGATGACGGCACCTCCGGGCGTCAAGGAGGTCGACGACCGACTGAGGTCTGTTCGCGCCGAGAAGGAAGCCGCGATCGAGGCGCAGGAGTTCGAGAAGGCCGCGAGCATGCGCGACACCGAGAAGCAGATTCTCGCCGAGAAGCGCGAGCTCGAGGAAGAGTGGATGAAGCCGGACAACCGGCGCACGGTCGTCGTTGGCGAGCGCGAGATCGCCGAGGTCGTGTCGATGTGGACCGGCGTCCCGGTCACAGCGCTGACCGAGGAAGAGACCGCCAAGCTTCTGCGGATGGAAACCGTGCTGCACGAGCGGATCGTCGGCCAGGACGAAGCCGTCACCGCCGTCAGCAAAGCTATCCGACGCGCACGCGCCGGCCTCAAGGATCCCAAGCGCCCCTCGGGCTCGTTCATCTTCCTGGGCCCGTCCGGAGTTGGTAAGACCGAGCTCTCCAAGGCCCTCGCAAGCTTCCTGTTCGGCAGCGAGGACTCGCTTATCAGCCTCGACATGTCCGAGTACATGGAGAAGCACACCGTGTCTCGCCTGATCGGTTCGCCTCCGGGCTACGTCGGGTTCGATGAAGGCGGTCAGCTCACAGAGGCCGTCCGTCGCAAGCCGTACTCCGTCATCCTCTTCGACGAGATCGAGAAGGCGCACCCCGACGTGTTCAACGTGCTTCTGCAGGTCCTCGAGGAGGGTCGCCTCACCGATGCTCAGGGTCGCAAGGTCGACTTCAAGAACGCGATCGTGATCATGACCAGCAACATCGGCGCGCGGGACATCGTGAAGCAGGCATCCCTCGGCTTCATGCCGGCGGCCGCCAGCGGTGGCATCGGCTACGACGCGGTCAAGGAGCGGGTGACCGGGGAGCTCAAGAAGCTCTTCCGGCCCGAGTTCCTCAACCGTGTGGACGAGGTCATCGTGTTCCACGACCTCAACACCGAACAGATCGAGCAGATCGTCGATCTCATGGTCGATCGTCTGCGCGTGCAGCTCGGTCAGCAAGGCTTCGGCATAACGATCACCGAAGAAGCACGCAAGTTGCTCGCGCAGGAGGGCTTCGACTCCACGCTGGGCGCCCGTCCGTTGAGGCGCGCGATCCAGCGTCTGCTCGAGGACCCGCTCTCCGAGCAGATCCTCGGCGGGAACTGGCTTGCTGGCGACGTCATCGAGGTCTATGTCGAGGACGGTGCCGCTGCCTTCCGAAAGGGCGAGGGCATCGTCGCGGTTTCGACTCGCGCCGCGACCGAGGAGCCTGAGGTGCCGAGCAAGCCGGCCCCGACTCGTCGCAGTGGTGTGCGAAGCGGTGGCGGCAAGGCCTCCGGCGGCGCGGCTGGCGAGTAGCGCATGGCGAAGACGCGGTCTGTGTGGCGCTGTCAGAACTGCGGCGCGAGTGCGCTCCGCTGGCAAGGACGCTGCAGTGACTGTGGCGAGTTCGGCACAATGGTTGAAGAGATCGAGCAGCCCGTCGGCGATGGTCGGCGGGCTGCGCGTCTGAGTGCGGTTACGCTCGGTCTCGACGAGGTCGGCGCCAGCGAGGCCAAGCGATCGACGACCGGCATCGACGAGCTCGATCGGGTGCTGGGCGGCGGCCTGGTCGCAGGTTCGCTCGTTCTGCTCGGCGGTGAGCCGGGAATCGGCAAGTCCACACTCCTGCTCCAGGCAGCCCAGGCGATCGGATCGACCGGTACCGACGTGCTGTATGTGTGCGGTGAAGAGTCGCCGCAGCAGATCGGTCTTCGCGCGCGGCGACTCGGTGCGACGAGTGAGCGCGTCAAGCTGCTGCCAGAGCTCGACATCACTGTCGTCGAGGAGACTGTGCGGGAGCGCAAACCCGGCGTACTCATCATCGACTCGATTCAGACGGCCTTTGATTCCGAGCTGTCCGGAGCGCCCGGCAGTGTTGGACAGGTCCGCGCATGCACCGCCCGTCTCATGAGGGTGGCCAAGGACCTCGGTGTGACCACGCTCATCGTCGGTCACGTAACCAAGGACGGCGCGATCGCGGGCCCACGAGTCCTCGAGCACATGGTTGATGCGGTCCTGTACTTCGAGGGTGACCGCGACCACGCGTTTCGCATAGTCCGCGCGGTCAAGAACAGGTTCGGCTCGTCAAGTGAGATCGGCATCTTCGAGATGGGGGAGGTCGGGCTTATCGGCGTCGGATCGCCTTCGTCGGCGTTCATCGCCGAGCGAACCGAGGAGGTCGCCGGCTCGGCGGTCATGACAGCGATGGAGGGCACGCGGCCCTTGCTCGTCGAGATTCAGGCGCTTGTGACACCGAGCTACCTGCCTGCGCCGCGGCGACTCGCCACGGGCGTGGACACCGCTCGGCTTCTGCAGGTGCTCGCCGTTCTGGAGCGACGCGCCGGGCTGTCCTTCGCCGGTCAGGACGTCTACGTGTCGGTCGCAGGCGGGTTGCGCATCCTTGAGCCGGCGGTCGACCTGCCGCTGGCGCTCGCACTTGCCTCGGCGTTGAGGGACGTGCCCATCAAGCGTTCGATCGCTTCCTTCGGCGAGCTCGGGCTGACGGGGCAGATCAGACCCGTAGCGCAGGCGGCGTCCCGTGCGAAGGAGGCGTCGCGGTTCGGTTTCGAGCGCGTGCTCGGCGCCGCTCCCGCATCGATGACCGAGGCCGATCGGGGGCCACTCGTCAGCACGACCACGATTCAAGACGCGCTTGCGGCTGCGTTCGGGCAAGGTCACTGAGGTCTTCTCGCGACCAAGTAGGGTTACGCGCGGGCCCAGTCGTGGCAGAATCGAGATAGGCGTTGCATTCACCGACGTGGTGGGAGTCCATGTGATTGACCCAAAGACGAGAGAGTTGCTCCGCGAGGAACTGAAGAAGGTCGCTCCTGGAACGCATCTGCGCGAAGGGCTGGACATGATTCTCGCCGCCAGAACCGGCGCGCTCATCGTCATCGGCGATGAGGCCGGTGTGAAAGGGCTCTGCGACGGCGGATTCATCATCGACACGCCGTTCACGCCGCAGCGGGTGTTTGAGCTCGCCAAGATGGACGGTGCGATCATCTTGGATCAGTACGCGGCTCGTATCATGCGGGCAAACGCCCACCTGCAGCCTGATCCGTCGCTTCCCACCAGCGAGACCGGTATGCGTCACCGCACCGCCGAGCGCGTCAGCCGGCAGACCAAGGCACTGGTCATCTCGGTCTCGCAGCGGCGCCAGATCGTAAGCCTCTACCTGCGAGGACGGCGCATCACGCTCGAGGACACGGAAGTCGTTCTCGCCAAGGCGAATCAAGCGCTCCAGACTCTCCAGAACTACCGCACCCGTCTCGGTGAGGTCATGGAACGCGTCACTCACCTCGAGTTCGATGATCTGGTCACACTCGGTGATGTGGCCGAGGCGATCGGCCGGTTCGAGATGGTGCGCCGGGTTTCGCACGAGGTCGCGCGCTACATCGGTCAGCTCGGGACTGAAGGCCGCCTCGTGCGCATGCAAGCCGATGAGCTCACTGCCGGTATCGACGACCAGTACAACCTCCTGGTCCGCGATTATGCGGCCGACCCCGCATCGCGCAACTGTGCGGCCGTTCGCACGCGCCTCGGCGACCTGCCGCTCGACCGCTTGCTTGAGCCCGATGCGGTCGCGCACGAACTCGGCCTCGACGCCGGCGATCGCGGTGAGCAGCACCTGCGACCGCGTGGCTACCGCGTCCTGGCCCAGATACCGGCGCTACCCTCCACGGTCGTCAATCGCATCGTCGAGCGCTTCTGCTCGCTGCCCGCGATGGTCCGTGCGACCGCGGCCGAACTCGATGACGTCGATGGTGTCGGTACGCGTCGCGCCAAGGCGATCGCGAGCGGTCTGAGCAGGATCCGCGCTCACGCTGCGGTCTAGGGCAGCCGATACCCTCATCAAGGAGAGCCCAGCTGGCCGTGTGCTAGCATCGGTCGGGGGTATGGGTTCGCATCAACGAACCGGGAGGAGGTGGAGGCGAGCGGCACGCGTGCCGTATCCGCTACACCCATGATTGAAGCCATCACCCGAGTCATTCTGGTGACGGGCGGTCTAGTGGGAGGGTATGCGGCGACAGGTCTTGTCGACTGGCAGACAGAGCTCGGCCTTCCTCGTTACTACGTCATCTTTCTATTGATCATTCTTGGGGGAGCGATCGGGTACGTGCTCGGCGGAATCATCGGCCGAGAACTCACGGGAGTCTGGCGTCGCATCGAAGCCCGGATCATCGACACGTCCCCGGCCGACCTACTGCTGTCGACCGCGGGACTCATGGTCGGTTTGGTGATCGCACTGTTCGCCTCATGGCCACTGCGTCTGGTGAAGCCCGCTTGGCTTTCGACGACCGTCACCGTTCTACTCATGATCGTTCTCGCCAATCTGTTCATGCGCGCCGCTCAGTCGAAGCGCCGTGACTTCTCGGCGATGTTCCCGCGTCTGGCTCCGCCTGAGCTCGTCACGGCCGAGCAGCGCGTGGTCCTGCTCGACACGAGCGTCGTCATCGACGGCAGATTCGTCGAGCTCCGGCGCATCGGGTTCTTGCCGGGGACGCTGCGCGTGCCGCGCTTCGTGCTGGCCGAGCTTCAGACGCTTGCTGACTCCGCCGACGATACGCGCCGCGCACGAGGGCGTCGTGGGCTCGACCTGCTCGCATCGCTGCCCACCGAGGACGCGGTCCCGGTGTTTGAGACCGACTACCCCGATACACCGCTCGTGGATGAGAAGCTGATGCGGCTCGCCGTCGACGCGAAAGGGTCGTTGCTGACCGTTGATTACAACCTCCAGAAGGTCGCCAGTGTCCGCGGCATCGAGGTCATGAACCTCAATGAAGCCGCTACGGCGCTTCGGCCGAACTACCTGCCCGGTGAGAGCATCCGTCTGCGCGTGACCAAGCAGGGCAAGGAGCCCGATCAGGGCGTCGGCTACCTCGACGACGGCACGATGGTCGTGGTGCAGGGCGGCAAGGGACTTGTGGGCACCGAGGCTGACATCGAGGTGACGTCGGTCCTGCAGACGTCCGCGGGCCGCATGATCTTCGCTCGGCAATCGCACGCCAACACGCCGATGGGCGACGAGTCATGAGCCCGCACGGCGCCACCGCGATCGTGTGCGCCGGCGGTACCGGGCAGCGGCTCGGACTCGCGGGCGGGAAGCAGCTCACGCTCGTCGCCGGTCGGCCGGTCCTTGCGTGGACGATGGCCGCGCTCGATGCCGCCCCCAGTGTCGGACACATCGTGCTCGTATGCCCGGGGGACCGCTTTGCTGAGTATCGGGCAGCTGCCGTCGAGGGAGTCATCGTGGGTACCCCGGTGACGTTCGCGGCGTCTGGAGACACGCGGCAGGAATCCGTAGCGTCGGGAATCGCCGCCGCTTCGGACGACGCGACAGTTCTCATCGTGCAGGACGGAGCCCGCCCGCTGCTCACGCCGTCGCTGGTAGAGGCGACCGTATCGGCGCTTCAGGCCGACCCGCGCGCGGACGGTGCCGTGGCCGGTCACCCGTCGATCGACACCCTTAAGACGGTGACGGGTGGGGTAGTGGACGGCACACCCGACCGCGCCCGTTACTGGGCCGTCCAGACACCGCAGGCCTTCCGCGCCGAGTCACTTCGCGCCGCCTACGCGCGAGCTGCGAAGGACGGCTTCATCGGAACCGATGATGCTGCCATCGTCGAGCACGCCGGTGGCAGGGTCGTGCTCGTCGAGGGACCCCGAGATAACATCAAAGTGACCGTGGCCGAGGACATCGCCGTGGTCGAAGCGGTACTCTCGTTCCGACGATCGGAAGAGGGGTAGCCGTGCTTCGAGTCGGACTGGGATACGACGTGCATGCATTCGCGGAGGGGCGCAAGCTCATCCTCGGTGGCGTGGAGATCGCACACGAGCGGGGCCTACTCGGCCACTCGGATGCCGATGTTCTCGCCCATGCACTCGCGGACGCAGTACTTGGTGCGTTGCGCGAGGGCGATGTGGGCAAGCTGTTCCCGGACACCGACCCCGCCTACGCCGGCGCTGACTCGCTCGTGCTGCTCGCTGAAGTGGGCGCACTCGCTCGTGAGCGCGGCTTTCGCGTGATAGACGCTGACTGCGTCGTCGTGTGCGAGCGCCCTAGGCTCTCGCCATTCCGCGATGAGATGCGCGCGAACCTCGCTCGAGCGCTCGGCGTCGACGTTTCGTGCGTCGGCGTGAAGGCCACCACGACCGAGCGGCTCGGCTTCGAGGGTCGCGAAGAGGGCATCGCGGCCCAGGCCGTCGTCTTGCTCGAGTGTACGTAGCTACCAGCGCGGGTACGCTCCGCTGCTGGTAGACTGGTGCCGCGCTCGGGCCACCGGGGGCGGCTTCGCCTCGTATCCGACGGGCAGGGACCATGTTTCGACGCATTCAAGCTGATATCAGGGCGGTAAAGGAGCGCGACCCCGCAGCCACATCTGCTGCGAGCGTTCTGTTCAACTACCCCGGTATCCACGCGATATGGGCTCACCGCATCACGCATTGGTTGTGGGAGCATGGCCGCAGGGGGTTCGCACGCTGGCTCTCTGAGGTCGCACGCTTCTTCACCGGCGTCGAGATTCACCCCGGAGCGACGATCGGGAATGGATTCTTCATCGATCATGGCATGGGTGTCGTGATCGGCGAGACGACGATCATCGGCAACGACGTGACCATCTATCAGGGTGTGACCCTGGGCGGCACCGGCAAAGAGACCGGCAAGCGCCACCCCACGCTGCATGACTGCGTCGTGGTCGGCGTAGGCGCGGCGGTTCTCGGCAACATCACGGTGGGTCACGGCAGCAAGGTCGGCGGCGGCGCGGTCGTCATCGACGACGTGCCGCCCAACTGCACGGTTGTCGGCGTGCCCGGGCGTGTGGTGATGCGCGGCGGGTCGCGAGTCAACACGATCGACCTGCATCACGAGGATCTTCCGGACCCCGTCGTCGAGATGTTCCGCTGCCTGCAACGACGCATGGACCGTCTCGAGAAGAAGGTCGTCGAAGGCGGCGGCACGCTCGACGGTGATGGAAGCGACCTCAGCGTGACCGAGGACGACGACGGTTCGATGACCGTTGAGTTCGAAGGATGGACCTGGCAGATATAGCGAGCCCGACGCAGCCTTCTCGGCTGCCGCGCTCTCGCGGAAGGAACGACATGCGCGTCTACAACACGCTGAGCCGCACCAAAGAGGAGTTCGTGCCGCGAGTGGCCGGCACGGTCACGATGTACGTGTGCGGGCCGACCGTCTACAACCACATCCACATAGGCAACGCCCGCACGTTCCTCTCGTTCGACGTCATCCGCCGCTATCTCGAGTACAAGGGCTTCGACGTCCGGTTCGTGCAGAACGTCACCGACGTTGACGACAAGATCATCAACCGGGCCAACGAGGAGGGTCGGACCGCCGCCGAGGTCGCCGAGGAGTACACCGGGGCGTTCATCTCGGCGATGCGCGCGCTCGGCATCAGCGATCCGACCGTTCGCCCGAAGGCCACGGAGACCATTCCCGAGATGATCTCGCTCATCGAGCGCCTCATCGAGTCGGGCAACGCGTATGACTCGGGCGGCGACGTCTACTTCAGCGTCCGCAGCTTCCCGGGCTACGGCAAGCTCTCCGGGCGAGACGTCGACGAGATGGAGAACCAGGCGCGCATCGATCGCGATGACCGCAAGCGCGATCCGCTCGACTTCGCGTTGTGGAAGTCAGCCAAGCCCGGCGAGCCGCACTGGACAAGCCCGTGGGGCGAGGGCCGCCCAGGCTGGCACATCGAGTGCTCTGCGATGTCGGAGATGGAGCTTGGGCTCCCGTTCGACATCCACGGCGGTGGCAGCGACCTCGTCTTCCCGCATCACGAGAACGAGATCGCGCAGTCCGAGGCCGCGACCGGTGTTCCATTCGCGAACTACTGGCTGCACGGCGGCATGCTGCAGATCAACTCGGAGAAGATGAGCAAGTCGCTCGGCAACTTCAAGCTCGCCAAGGATGTGCTTGAGGCCTACTCCGTTCCGATCATCCGGCTGCTGATGCTGCAGACGCACTACCGCAGTCAACTCGACTTCTCAGACACGCGACTCGACGAGACCGGTCATGCCTACGAGCGCCTCGCGAACCTCGTGCGTAACCTGCGCTGGGCGCGCGACCTCGCCGCCTGCGGACTGGGTTGCCCGGGTGACGCACTCGAGGATCTCAAGGCGTCCATCACGGCGGCCAACGACAAGTTCGAAGCCGAGATGGACGACGACTTCAACACCGCCGGTGCACTCGCCGCGGTATTCGAGCTCGCACGCGCCGCGAATCACTTCCTCGCTGAGTATCAGATGGACCTGTGCGAGCCCGACCGTCTCGTGCTGTGCGAAGCCGAGGACACCGTTGTCTCGCACCTTCGCGTACTCGGCATCGAGATCGAGGATGACCAGACGTGCTGCTTCCCGCTCGAGGTCGTCGATCTCGCGGTGGAGGTGGCAGGTTACAAGGGAGACAATCCCGACATCGCGGTCGACGTTCTGCTCGCCGCGCGTTCCGCGGCGCGCGCCGAGAAGGACTGGGGGCGTGCCGATGCGGTCCGAGACGGCCTCTCGGCGCTCGGCTTCGCTATCGAGGACACGCCGCAGGGCGCCCGCGTCATCTTCAAGCCGCAGTCATGACGACGACAGCCATTGAGGGCCGCAACGCGGTCATCGAAGCGCTTCGAGCCGGAGTACCGCTCAAGCGGATTATGATCGCCGAGGGCACCAAGCCCGACCGCTCGCTCGACGAGATCGCGCGGCGTGCCGGCGAGGCCGGTATCGCGCTCGACCGGGTTCCCAAGCGCGCCCTCGACGCTGCGAGCGAACGCGGTGCGCATCAGGGTGTGATCGCGGAGGCGAAGCCCTACGCGTACGCGCGCCTGGATGACGTGCTCGCACGGGCACGGGGCAAGAAGAACTCGCTGATCATCGCACTCGATCACGTGACCGACCCCGGGAACCTCGGTGCGATCGTTCGCACCGCAGAGGTCGTGGGGGCAGACGGAGTGCTCGTCGCGAACCGGCGTGCGGCGGCGGTGACGGCAGCGGCCTACAAGGCATCCGCTGGAGCGTTGTCACACGTCCTCTTGGCGCAGGAGGCCAATCTGGTGCGTTCGCTCGAGCGGTGCAAGAGCGATGCGTCGTACTGGGTGGCCGGGGCCTCGGAGCACGGCTCACAGGTTGCGTGGGACGCTGCCCTTGAAGGCCGCATCGTCTTGGTGATGGGCTCGGAGGGCGACGGGCTTGCCCGACTCACCAAGGAGACTTGCGACTTCCTCGTCCGGCTGCCGCAGGCCGGGAAGGTCGGTTCGCTTAACGTGGCGCAGGCGGCCACGGCGCTTTCGTACGAGTGGCTGAGGCGCTGCTCACTCGCAGGGGAGTGACCGAGGTGCGCGTGCTCATCGTCGATGGCTACAACGTCATTCGCCAGACGCCGCCCTATAGCCTCATCGCCGAGGACGACCTGGATGCTGCGAGGCTTTCGCTCATCTCCGATGTTGCGGCGTTCGCGCACGGAGAATTCTCGGCGACCGTCGTGTTCGACGGGCATCTCAACGCGGGTTCAGACGGGCGGCCGCACAACATCGCGGGCGTCACCGTCATCTTCTCGCGCTTCGGGATGGATGCCGATAGCGTGATCGAAGCGCTCTCGCGCACTTCGCGCGAGGCCGGTAACGACACTGTCGTCGTGACTTCGGACGCACAGACCCAATGGACCGTGCTAGGCGGCACCGTCGCCCGCATGTCCTCGGCGGAGTTCGCCGGAGAGATCCGCGCCGAGGACGCTGAGTGGCGCGATCATGCTCCTGCGGGCAGCTCCAAGGGCCGTCTCGAGGACCGTATAGACCCGGCCGTCCGAGGGCGATTGGCGCGCTGGGCCGTCGGTAAGGAATAGTCGAGCATTCATTTTCGACAAAGTACTTGCGTCGCGGCGAGAGTTGGAGCAAGGTCATGAAACCGAAGGGCATTGGGGATTGCCCTTCCTGAAGCTTCTGGTTTCGGGTTTCAGAGTTCGCATGCCGTGCCGGCGGCGAACCCTCGCTAGGACTGGGGCGAACAAGGGGGTTCTTCAAGTTGCTTCATCACCAAGGGGCGTTTGCGCACCGAACTGGGACGGGGCGCGGAGCAGATGTAGGACTCGTCGTAGCCGCACGCAGCGGTGACCAGGACGCAAGTTGCGAACTGGTACGACGCTACAGGGGACTCATCCGATCCAAGGCGCGTTCGTACTTCCTCGTCGGCGCAGACCGCGACGACGTCATCCAAGAGGGTATGGTCGGCCTGTTCAAGGCCATTCGCGACTACGACCCCACTCGGCAAGCCAGCTTCCACTCGTTCGCTGAGCTGTGTGTGACGCGGCAGATCATCACTGCGGTGAAGTCGGCGACTCGTCGCAAGCACTCACCCCTCAACGGCTACATCTCGTTGTCGCGATCGACCTCCATGGAGGAGGACGGCGAGCGGCTGCTCTCTGACATCCTTGCCGCGAAGGAGATTTGCGATCCCGCCGAGATAGTGATCGCGGCGTGGGAGACCAACTTCATCCGCACCGGGGTCACCGACGCGCTTTCGCCCTTCGAGGCGGAGGTGCTCAAGCTGTACTCCAACGGGCGGTCGTATCAGCAGATCGCTGATTCGCTCGGTCGACACACGAAGGCCGTGGACAATGCGCTCCAGCGCGTCAAGCGCAAGATGGAGACGCAGATTCGGCGCTGTAACGCCTGCTAGAGCGAAGCGGTCCGATCGCTGCTCGATGACACGCGGGAGACCGGTCGCGTAGAGTGGTGGCGCCCCTACGACTCTCGCGCTGCGATTCTGCATGAGAGTCGCCACCGCGCAGAAGCGAGTCGACCCACAGTGCAGCGAGATGATTCGATCGATGCGATTCGCGGCGTCGCCATTGCGATGGTCGTCGTCGGTCATGCCATCGTCACGGCCGCGGTCGTGAGTCACAGCGGACCCGGCTACGCGGAGGTCGCACCGGGAGCGTTCCTCCCGAAGAGCGGAACACAGGGTCTCGTACTGAGTCTGGTCTACTCGTTTCAGATGGCGCTATTTGCCTTCGTCAGTGGAATCCTCATGCGTGGCTCCCGAAAGCGTCCGCTCGCCGAGCAGATCGGGCGGCGCGCCTGGAGCCTGCTCGTCCCCTACGTGCTGTGGTTCGTCATCACTTGGTTCGTCGCCGTCGGAACCTGGCCGCTGCGGTTCGAGGGGCTGGGTGATGCCATGCGTCAGCTCATGCTGGGGACGGGACCGGGGTTGTGGTACCTGTACGCGCTGTTCATCAGCTCGGTCGTCGTGTACGTACTCGAGCGCCTTCCCGCATCCAAGTACCTGCTCGCGGCCAGCGCTCTCGCGGCATGCTGGGTCATGGCGGGCGGCGTGAGGATTCCCGTCTACGCCCATCTGGGCAACCTGCTGTGGATACATCCGTTCATCGTCTTTGGCTACCTCATGGCACCCGCTCGCGAGTGGGTGATCCGTCATCGCTGGCCGCTCGCGCTCGGGTCCTTCGTGGCGTTTGTCGCCACGTTTCGGCTGCGGCACCCGTACCACGTCCCGAAGCGTCAGCACATGCGTCGCGTTGCCGAGAAGCTCGGTGAGATCGGTCTGCCGATCGGCGTGGTGCTGACGCATGCCGTCTACTACCTGTGCGGAGCGGCGGGCAGCATCGCCGTCTACGCGCTCTACATCGGGCGCACCGGTCGCCTGATCAGGCTGCAGGCGTGGTTCGGGAGGCGCAGTCTGGGCATCTATGCCGTGCACAGTGCGCTCCTGCCGATCTTCATCAGGGCGCACATCGCCAATGCACCGGTGATCGCTCTCGTCTCGTTCTTCTCGGCCGCGGGGCTCACGTACCTGCTCGAGCGCACGCCGATTCTCGGCGACGTCCTCCTTGGGCAGCGAACGCACCGTCGCGGAGTGCTGGTATCATGACTGCGCTCCCCGTAGGGCGCATCGTGCTGGCGTAGCTCAATGGCAGAGCAACTGATTTGTAATCAGTAGGTTGCGGGTTCAACTCCTGTCGCCAGCTCCAAGCACGCAAGAGGGGTCCGGTGGATTGCCGGACCCCTTCGCATTTCCTCGATCAGATGCTACGCGTCGTCGTCGAGCACGGGCGCGCCCGCTACGCGCGGGTCGTGCGGACGCTGGTCGGGCTCCCACAGGATCTCGACGATCTCGACGGGCTTGGCGATGTTCTTGAGTTCGAACTCGCCGAACGACGTGGGCGTCACGCCGGCGTTTGCGGCGGCGCTCGCCACATCGGAGGTCGCAAATACCTGGCCGCCATCGGCAAGGTTCATCACGCGGGCGGCAAGGTTCAGGCCCGTACCGATGAAGGGTCGGCCACCCTTATCCATGACGACCTCGCCGTACGCCATACCGATACGCACGAAGATCTCACGGTCGTCGGAGTGGGCGGTGTTGTGTGCTCCGAGCGTGCGCTGCATGTCGGCAGCGGCCATCAGGGCGTCTGCCGAAGACTCGAAGGCGGCCACGAGACCGTCTCCGCCCGTGGACTTCCCGGCGCCGTTGTAGCGCTGTATGACCGGAAGCAGGAGGTCGCGGTGGCGCTGGATGGCCTTCGCGGACGCGACGCTGCCATCCTCCTCCGTCATGCGCGAGAACGACTTCATGTCGGTGATCATCACGGTTCGCTGGCTCGTGTGGTTCGTCGCGAGCTGGTCCTCGGCGGTGGCGATGAGCCTCAGGAGCTCGTCGACGTCCGCATCCTCCGTCGCCATCGTCATGCGTCGGGGTGCCTTGGACACTACCTTTACCCGGGGGAAGAGCCTCTCCCACACAGCAGCGAAGATGATCACCAGAACGAGCGAGGACGCGATGGACGTCGCGACCCACTGCCAGATCACGGGCATGCCCAGCGCCATGCTGACCGCAGCGCTGCCGAGGCCTCCTACAAGAACACCCGCACTCACTGCCACGATGCTCAGCATCAGACTGCGCTTCTTGCGCGCGACATCTTGCAGAAGGCCGGCGGTCGCCGCCCCAAAAGCCCACGCCCACGGCTGCAGGAAGAGCGCAAGCGGGTGCGAGAGCTTGGTCACGCTGTCGAGGGTCTTGGAGACTGACTTGGCGTCCAGCGAGGTGAACGCGTTTGCGACCCACTGCGAGGACAAGAGCGTCGCCGGCATCTTTGTGAAGTCGATGATGGCGTGCGCTGGGCCGCCGGTCCACGTTGCACCGATCATCGTGCGTCCCAGGCCGACTCCCGTCGCCTCGACGAGTAGGCACGCCACGACTGCGACGAGCGCGCCCTCTCCGGCGCCCAGCAGATAGCCGGCCAAGGCGAGCCCGGCCCACACAGGGCCGATGAACGCGCCGAGCAGCGAGATGCCCAAGATCAGGAAGCCTCGTCCGCCTTGCGCACCGAGGAACCGCACCGATGCGACAAGGATGATGAGCAGGGCAAAGCCGAGAACCGGTTGCACCGCGATCACAGGTACGGAGAAGGCCATCACCGCAACCAGCACGGCGAGCTCTGTTGAGGCGAGTGCGATCCCGCCCACAACCGCGGCCACGGCGAGCGGGAGTGAGACCGGCCGCGCGTGCATGGCCGTGAGCGCGGCGGCGGTGATGATCGCCATCCCAACCGCACGCAGCACCACCAAGACCCTCTCGTTCTTGCGTCGTTGCTGGGCCACGCTGTCCTCCCTGTCTGATGCTTCCCCCGCGGAATGGATACCCCTGTGGCCATTGTGCCGTAACGAGCGCGTCCCGTCTGCGCTAGACTACGGGGCAGGGGGGCGCGGCTTCGCGCCGGAATCAGAGGAGGCACCGCACATGGCTAATGAGGAATTCCTCGCGCGCGTTCCCATCTTTGCGAACTGCACCGGTGAAGAGATAGCTGCTATCGCCGGCGTCGCACAGGAAGGGTACTTCCAGCCTTCGCAGGTCATCGTGACCCAAGGCACCCCCGGTCAGGCGTTCTACTTGGTACTCAGCGGACGGGTTGAGATCCTGCGAGACGGCACCTCCTTGGGCGCATTTGGCCCCGGCGACTTCTTTGGGGAGATGTCGCTGCTCGACCAGGCGCCGCGATCCGCCACCATCCGAGCACTCGATCAGACCACCTGCCTCATGCTGTCGAGTTGGGACTTCAAGTCGCTGCTCGAGCGCCACCCTTCAATCGCAATCAAGCTCCTCGAGGTGCTCAGCCGCAGACTACGGGTCGCCGACGAGCGAATCGGCCGCTGACATGCCCGCCGAGGCGGGGGACCTCACGATCCTGCAGCAGGCCGCTGAGCGGATCATCTCGCGGTACCTGCTCACGAACGGTGCGGTGCGCGCGGATGTCGTTTCCCACGCTACGGGTGTTCACGGCGTGGGCGTTGACATCGTTGTCGTCGAGGGATCGCTTGCCCGCCGCCTCAAGGTGAAGGCAGATCCCTACTGCGGTACCGACTCGGCGCTCATTGCCGACCGTGACCTCGCACTGTACAGGCCCGATGCGCAGTGCTTTGCACTCGAGTCCGTCGCGAACACGCAGACGCGTGAACCGGGATGGACCCTGGCATCTGAAGCGATGGACCTCTACTACTACTGCCTGGCGATCGCGCAACCGGCAGAGGAAGTGGCGGCGCTTCTGGCCGAGCCCGACGATATCCTCATCGGCGAACTCGCCGTAGCCACCGACCAACTGTTCGTCATCCCCATGTCGCCGCTGTCCGAGTGGTTTGCCGCGCACTTCCAAGAGTATGCGCCCCGGCCGGTCACGACCGACGGTGTCCCGTCGTGGTACCGACTGGTGCCGAGAGGCGATGTCGCCGGCGGACTTGAGCAGGGGATGGTGCGCGATCTGGGTCACATCTTCGCGAGCTTGCGAGGGTAGAATCGTGGTGCGATACGCCCGGCACCGTGGTCGGCGTTGACACTCGGCAAGGCGATGACCTACTATCCCTATGCCTTTCGCAAGGCGTCGCAACTTGAAAAGCGTACAGAGGGTCATTTTTTTTGTGTTTCGCGGGGGTGTGCCCGAGTGGCTAAAGGGGACGGGCTGTAAACCCGTTGGCTACGCCTACCCAGGTTCGAATCCTGGCGCCCCCACCACGAAACCGCAGACGGGTCGTTTCGACCCGCATGGAACGCCCACATAGCTCAGCAGGTAGAGCACTTCCTTGGTAAGGAAGAGGTCACCGGTTCAAGTCCGGTTGTGGGCTCCACTACAATCCACCGCTCTCACTTGAGGGCGTAACGTTATGGCGGTGTAGCTCAGCTGGTCAGAGCACTCGGTTCATACCCGAGTTGTCGCTGGTTCGAGTCCAGCCACCGCTACCAAGGGCGCCACGCGTCGCGCAAGTGACGCTGCACGGTTGAAGCACACGAATCCACATCGCGAGTGCATGCATCTAGAATGGGACGACGATTGTTCGCAGATGACTGCGGCGGTCGCGTCGAAGAGGTTTTCGAAGGAGGAGACTCATGGCGAAGCAGAAGTTTGAGCGCACTAAGCCGCACGTCAATATCGGTACGATCGGTCACGTCGACCACGGCAAGACCACCCTCACCGCCGCCATCACGAAGCGCCAGGCCGAGAAGGGCTTCGCGGACTTCACCCCGTTCGATCAGATCGACAAGGCGCCGGAAGAGCGCGAGCGCGGTATTACCATCGCCATCGCGCACGTCGAGTACGAGACCGAGAATCGTCACTACGCTCACGTCGACTGCCCGGGTCACGCTGACTACGTCAAGAACATGATCACCGGTGCAGCCCAGATGGACGGCGCGATCCTCGTCATCGCCGCCACCGACGGCCCCATGGCCCAGACCCGCGAGCACATCCTGCTCGCCCGTCAGGTCGGCGTCCCCTACATCGTGGTCTTCCTGAACAAGTGCGACATGGTCGACGACGAAGAGCTCATCGAGCTCGTCGAGATGGAAGTTCGCGAGCTGCTCAACGAGTACGAGTTCCCGGGCGACGACACCCCGATCGTTCAGGGTTCGGCTCTCAAGGCGCTCGAGGGCGACGAGGCGTGGGTCGGCAAGATCGACGATCTCATGGCTGCCGTCGACTCCTACATCCCGATGCCGGAGCGCGACATCGACAAGCCGTTCCTGATGGCCATCGAAGACGTCTTCACGATCACCGGTCGCGGCACCGTTGCCACCGGCCGTGTCGAGCGTGGCGTGGTCAAGGTCGGCGACGAGATTGAGATCGTCGGTATCCACGACGAGACCAAGAAGACCGTCGTTACCGGCGTCGAGATGTTCCGCAAGCTGCTCGACCAGGCGCAGGCCGGCGACAACGTGGGCGTCCTGCTCCGCGGTATCGCCCGCACCGAGATCGAGCGCGGCCAGGTTCTCTGCAAGCCGGGTTCGGTTACGCCGCACACCGAGTTCATGGGCCAGGTCTACATCCTGACCAAGGAAGAAGGCGGCCGTCACACGCCGTTCTTCGATGGCTACCGTCCGCAGTTCTACTTCCGTACGACTGACGTGACGGGCGTTGCCCACCTTCCCGAGGGCACCGAGATGGTCATGCCGGGCGACAACGTGGTTGTCCGCGGCGAGCTCATCCAGCCGATCGCCATGGAGGACGGCCTCCGCTTCGCTATCCGCGAGGGCGGCCGCACCGTTGGTTCGGGTCGTGTCATCGAGATCATCAAGTAGCACCCTCTGAACGCTGGCGAAATGCACGGGGCCCGGCTTGTCGCCGGGCCCCGTTTCGCCGCCTTTCAGCTGCTCCGCCGAGTTTGACAGTGCCGAAAATCGGGTGCTAAGGTACCCTTCCGCGCCTAGCCGCTCTGACGGCTGGGGCGGTCCACAGGAGGATCCATGCGAACCCTGGTTACGCTGGCGTGCACCGAGTGCAAGCGCCGCAACTACACCACCAACAAGAACAAGCAGAACAATCCCGAGCGGATTGAGTACAAGAAGTACTGCAAGTGGTGCAAGACCCACACGCTTCACAAAGAGACCCGCTAGCCTTCGGGCACTTCGGGTCGCATGATGCAGGCCAGTAGCTCCAATGGTAGAGCGCCGGTCTCCAAAACCGGATGTTGGGGGTTCGAGTCCCTCCTGGCCTGCCAGATTGATCTCGTCGCGGGACACCCTGCGGCGTTTACTGCGGGCGATCGCTACCGGTCGCCGGGAATGAACGGGTGAATGATGGCTAAGGCAACAACCTCTGACGAGGTAGTCAAGACGAATAAGCCGGGCAAGGCGGCCGCGGCTCCCAAGCCGGGCTTCTTCGCTCGCATCGGGAACTACTTCCGCGACGTGCGCTCCGAGATGAAGCGCGTCGTGTGGCCGAGCCGCTCGGAGGTCATCAACTCCAGCGTCGTCGTCATCGTGACGCTCATCTTCTTCTCGGTGTTCATTCTCGCTGTCGACCTCGTCGTACAGCAGGTCGTCACCGCGCTCGGCTCCATCCGGATCGGCGGCTAGCCACATGGCGAAGAAGTGGTACGTCATCCATACCTACTCGGGGTACGAGAACAAGGTCAAGACCAACCTGCTCCACCGCATCCAGTCGATGGGCATGGACGAGAAGATCTTCAAGGTTGAGATTCCCACCGAGACCGTGACCGACCTCAAGGAAGGTGGCCGTCGGGTCACCTCCGAGAAGAAGGTCTTCCCGGGCTACATCCTCGTGCAGATGGAACTCGACGATGAGTCGTGGTACGTCGTGCGCAACACCCCCGGCGTCACCGGCTTCGTCGGTTCGCAGGGCAAGCCGGTACCGCTGTCGCGTGATGAGTTCCAGCGCATCATGAAGCGCACCGAGGGCGGACCGAAGCAGCGTACGTCGACCGATCTGGTCGAGGGACAGGCCGTCAAGGTCACATCGGGTCCGTTGGCCGACTTCGACGGCACGATCTCCGAGGTCAATCCCGATGCCGGCAAGGTCAAGGTCATGGTCTCGATCTTCGGCCGCGAAACGCCGGTCGAACTCGGCTTCGACCAAGTGGCGAAGCTCTAACGAGGAACCACCCGGCACCGATCCGCCGGCGGTTGTGGAGCCGCAACGGAGCTTCTCGGAAACGGTGTCGTGAGGGATAGAAACCGAACATGCGGCTCGCACGTGACCGCAGACAGATAAGGGACGGTTCGAACAGACATGGCCAAGAAGGTTGTCGGCTTCATCAAGCTGCAGATCCCGGGCGGCCAGGCCAATCCGGCGCCGCCGGTCGGTCCTGCGCTCGGTCAGCACCAAGTCAACATCATGCAGTTCTGCCAGGCGTTCAACGCCGCCACGGCGGACAAGAACGGCACGATCATCCCGGTCGAGATCTCGGTCTACGAGGATCGTTCGTTCGACTTCATCACCAAGACCCCGCCGGCGGCGGTGCTCATCAAGCAGGCCCTGAGCATCGAGTCCGGTTCTGGCACCCCTAACCGTGCCAAGGTCGGTGAGCTGTCGCAAGATCAGCTCCGCTCGATCGCCGAGACCAAGATGCCCGACCTCAACGCCAATGACGTCGAGGCCGCCATGAAGGTCATCGCCGGCACCGCCCGCTCCATGGGCGTTACGGTCGCCGAGTAGTACAACCGGAGTCATCGCGGCATGGTGCCGCGTGATGTGGGAGGGCCGGCCGGCCCGCTTACCACGAGAGGAACGAAGATATGGCCAAGTTGAGCAAGAGTCAGCGCGCTGCGTCTGAGAAGATCGACGCGCACAATCTCTACACTCCGCTGCAGGCGATGAGCCTGGTGCAGGAGGTCAAGACCGCCAAGTTCGATGAGACCGTCGAGGTCCACTTCCGACTTGGCATCGACACCCGCAAGGCCGACCAGCAGGTTCGCGGCTCGGTGTCACTCCCCAACGGCACCGGCAAGGACGTTCGCGTCGCTGTGTTCGCCGAGGGTGACAAGGCGCGTGAGGCCGAGGCCGCCGGCGCCGACGTCGTTGGTAGCGACGATCTCGTCGAGAAGATCCAGGGTGGGTTCCTCGACTTCGACGCAACGATCGCGACGCCCGACATGATGAGCAAAGTCGGCAAGCTCGGTAAGATCCTCGGTACCCGCGGCCTGATGCCGAACCCGAAGCTCGGGACGGTCACCACGGATGTGGGCAAGGTCGTCGGCGAGCTCAAGGCCGGTAAGGTCGAGTATCGCGCCGACAAGTTCGGTATCTGCCACGTGGGTATCGGCAAGGCCTCGTTCGAGACCGCCAAGCTCGTCGAGAACTACGGCACTGTGCTCGACGAAATCCTTCGCGCCAAGCCTTCCAGCGCTAAGGGCAAGTACATCAAGTCCATCACCATCGCCACCACGATGGGCCCCGGGGTCAAGGTCGATCCGTCCAAGACCCGCGGTCTGCTCGAGGATAGCGAGTAGTTCCAGTCGCCCTACGCAGGGGTGCTTGACGGTTCGTCGTCGGGCGTGGATACTCCTGCGCTGCATTTGAAAACATCACATGCGCACGAATCACTGCCGAAGACAGCCGGTGTCCGGGCTCCGGGCCTAAAGCGATGCGAAAGCATCACGCCTGCCGAGGTGGTCGCAACGACGTCACTTCAAGTGACGTCACGAGCACAAAACGCTCGCGGCCTCCGCTGCTTCATCGGCGGGGGCCGTTTTGTCTTCCGGGATCGTCCGGTCGCGCACGGCCCGCGCAGCGGCCTCAGTGGTCGCAATCGGGACGTGCGCATACGGAAAGGAGGGAAGTGCATGCCAACAACTGAGAAGGAAACTCTCGTAGTCGAGATCAAGGAACGGCTCAACGATGCCGGCGCCTTGCTGCTCGCCGACTACCGAGGGCTGACCGTCAAGGAGATGCAGGAGCTGCGCAATCAGCTTCGTGCTGCCGGAAGTGAGCTCAAGGTCTACAAGAACTCGCTGACCGAGATCGCAATCCGTGAAATGGCGCTGCCGAACCTTGATGCGTATCTCGAGGGTCCGACCGCCATCATCTTCACCGGCGAGGATCCTGTGGCTCCGGCCAAGGCTCTCACCGCGTTCGCCAAGGCCCACAAGGCCTTGGAGCTCAAGGGTGGTCTGGTAGAGAACCAGGTCGTCGACGCCAGCGGCATCAATGCCATCGCTATGCTGCCGTCACGCGAGGAGCTCATCGCCAAGCTGCTCGGCACCATGCTCAATCCGCTCACCGGCTTCGCTCGCGTACTCAACGGGCCGGTCGAGGCGTTCGCCCGCACCGTTGCTGCGGTCGCGGACCAGAAGAACGCCGCGTAACACCACCCGTCAGGTACGAAGTAGTGGCGTCTCGGGACGAACCCGGTGACGCGAAACGAAACAGAAGGAGAACCGAGAAATGGCTGCACTTACCAACGAAGAGATCCTTGAGGCTATCAAGGTCAAGCCCGCCCTTGAGCTGTCTGAGCTCGTCAAGATGATGGAGGAGACCTTCGGCGTCTCCGCCGCTGCCCCCGTGGCCGTGGCTGCTGCCGGCGGTGCCGTCGAGGCTGAGGCCGCCGAGGAGAAGACCGCGTTCGACGTCATCCTCGATGGTTTCGGTGACAACAAGATCGCCGTCATCAAGGTCGTCCGTGAGCTCACCGGTCTCGGTCTCAAGGAGGCCAAGGACCTCGTCGAGGGCGCCCCGAAGCCTGTCCTTGAGGGCGCTGCGAAGGACAAGGCCGACGAGGCCAAGGGTAAGCTCGAGGATGCCGGCGCTGCCGTCTCCGTCAAGTAGCTTTCCCGCGTAACCGATTGAACCCGGACCCGTCGGCCCTTTTCGCCGGCGGGTCCGGAACGCAGGAAGGCCGGGACTGAGGGGTCCCGGCCTTTCGCACCCTCTTGCAAAGCCGACAGAAATGTGTTGACGCCTCTAGGGGCGTTGACTATCCTATTCATTTGCGACTATTGTCGGCAGCTTCAACCCTTTGAAGGAGGAATCGCCTGGTGCCCCGTGGAACAGGTTCCCCCGTCGTCAGCGCCGCTCGGCGCGAACGCCGAAGCTTCGCCAAGATCCCAGAAGTACTCGATGTCCCTAACCTCATTGCGATTCAGCGCAAGAGCTTTGACTGGTTCCTCGCAGAGGGCCTGAGGGACACCTTCCATGACATCTCGCCCATCGAAGACTTCACCGGCACACTCGCCGTTGAGTTCGGTGCGCACGAGTTCGGCGACCCCAAGTACTCCGTAGAGGAGTGCAAGGAAAAGGACATGTCCTACCAGGCGCCGTTGTTCGTGGAAGTTAGGTTCGTCAACAAGGAGACCGGTGAGATAAAGGAGCAGCAGGTCTTCATGGGCGATTTCCCGCTCATGACCGACCGAGGCACCTTCGTCATCAACGGCACCGAGCGCGTTGTCGTCTCCCAGCTCGTCCGTTCGCCGGGCGTGTACTACGCCGAGGAGCTCGACAAGACCTCCGACAAGATCATCTACACCGCAAAGGTCATCCCCGCGCGCGGAGCGTGGCTTGAGCTTGAGACCGACCGCCGCGACATCGTCTCGGTTCGTGTCGACCGCAAGCGTAAGCAGCCTGCGACCGTGCTGCTCAAGGCGCTCGGTATCGCCGAGACGCGCGAAGAGATCCTCGAGATGTTCAACAACTCCGAGGCTATTCAGCGCACCCTCGATCGCGACTTCACCGAGACCCGCGAAGAGGCACTCATCGAGATCTACAAGCGCCTGCGTCCGGGCGAGCCGCCCACGGTGGAGTCAGCGCGTGCGCTCCTCGACGGGCTGTTCTTCAACCCGCAGCGCTACGACCTGGCCAAGGTCGGTCGCTACAAGGTGAACAAGAAGCTCAGCCTCAGCCTGCCCGACGAGCAGTCGACGCTGACCGCTGAGGACATCAAGGCGGCCATCGGCTATCTCGTGAACCTGTGGGAGGCCACCGACGGCTACCAGATCGACGACATCGACCACTTCGGTAACCGCCGCATCCGCAGCGTCGGCGAGCTGATCCAGAACCAGTTCAGGATCGGTCTTGCTCGTATGGAGCGCGTCGTGCGCGAGCGCATGACCACTCAGGATGTCGACGAGATCACGCCGCAGTCGCTCATCAACATTCGCCCGATCGTCGCCTCCATCAAGGAGTTCTTCGGTTCGAGCCAGCTCTCGCAGTTCATGGACCAGACCAACCCGGTCGCCGGCCTGACGCACAAGCGTCGCCTGTCGGCGCTCGGTCCCGGTGGTCTGTCCCGTGAGCGCGCCGGCTTCGAGGTCCGCGACGTACACCCCAGCCACTACGGCCGTATGTGCCCCATCGAGACGCCTGAAGGCCCGAACATCGGCCTGATCGGATCGCTCGCGACCTTCGCGCGCATCAATCCGTACGGCTTCATCGAGACGCCGTACCGTCGCGTCATCAAGGGCAAGGTCACCGACGAGATCGACTACTTGACCGCCGATGAGGAAGAGCGTCACATCATCGCGCAGGCCAACGAGCTCTTCGATGCCAAGACCGGCAAGTTCGCTCGGCCCAAGGTTCTGTGCCGAGTGAAGGGTTCCAACGGCGACTTCGGTGAGCCGGAGGAGAAGATCCCGGCCGACGTTGACTACATGGACGTTTCGCCGCGCCAGATGGTGTCCGTCGCCACCGCGCTCATTCCGTTCCTCGAGCACGACGACGCGAACCGCGCCCTCATGGGCTCGAACATGCAGCGTCAGGCTGTGCCGCTCCTGCGTCCGTCGGCCCCGCTCGTGGGCACCGGGATGGAGCACCGCGCCGCTGTTGACACCGGCGAGATCATCACCGCCAAGCGTGGCGGCGTCGTCGAGGTCGTTGACGCCGATCACATCGCGGTGCGCGCCAAGGACGGCTCGCTCGACGAGTACCACATGCCCAAGTTCATGCGCAGCAACCAGGGCACCTGCATCAACCACCGCCCGCTGGTGCGCGAGGGTGACAAGGTCGTCGGTCCGGTCGGCGAGCGCGCCGGCACGGTTCTGGCCGACGGTCCGTCGACCGAAGAGGGAGAGCTCGCTCTGGGCCAGAACCTCCTCGTGGCATTCATGCCATGGGAAGGCTACAACTACGAAGACGCGATCATCCTCTCCGAGCGCGTTGTGAAGGACGATCTCCTCACCTCGATTCACATCGAGGAGTACGAGGTCGAGGCTCGCGACACCAAGCTCGGACCGGAAGAGATCACTCGCGAGATTCCCAACGTTGGTGAAGATGTGCTTGCCAACCTCGACGAGGACGGCATCATCCGCATCGGCGCCGAGGTGTTTCCTGGCGACGTTCTTGTCGGCAAGGTCACCCCGAAGGGCGAGACCGAGCTCACCGCAGAGGAGCGCCTCCTGCGCGCCATCTTCGGCGAGAAGGCCCGTGAAGTCCGCGACACATCTCTCAAGGTGCCGCACGGCGAGACCGGCCGCGTCATCTCTGTGCGCACGTTCAGCCGCGAGAATGGCGACGATCTGTCGCCGGGTGTCAACGAGCTCGTGCGCGTGTACGTCGCTCAGAAGCGCAAGATCAACGAGGGCGACAAGCTCGCCGGCCGCCACGGCAACAAGGGTGTCATCTCCAAGATTCTGCCGATCGAGGACATGCCGTTCCTCGCCGACGGAACTCCGGTCGATGTCATCTTGAACCCGCTGGGCGTCCCGTCTCGAATGAACATCGGCCAGCTGCTCGAGACGCACCTCGGCTGGGCGGCGTCGATGGGTTGGAGTGACGACCCCAAGTCCAAGGTCGGCGTAGATGGTCCGATGCCCGTCGCGACACCGGTGTTCGACGGTGCGCGCGAAGAGGAGATCTCCGACGTTCTGCTTGCCGCAAACCGCAACCTCGTCATCAAGAACGAGGAGCGCTTCGGCAAGAAGTCCATGCGGGCGTTCATCCCCGAGGTGTCTCGCTCCGGCAAGTCGGTCCTGTTCGACGGTCGCACGGGTGAGCCGTTCCGCGAGCCGGTCACCGTCGGCCAGATCTACATCCTCAAGCTCCTCCACCTTGTCGACGACAAGATCCACGCCCGTTCGACCGGCCCGTACTCGCTCATCACCCAGCAGCCGCTCGGTGGTAAGGCGCAGTTCGGTGGTCAGCGCTTCGGTGAGATGGAAGTGTGGGCCCTGTACGCGTACGGCGCCGCCTACGTGCTCCAGGAGATCCTCACGATCAAGTCCGACGACATCGTTGGTCGCGTGAAGGCGTACGAGGCCATCGTCAAGGGCGAGAACATCCCCGAGCCGGGTATTCCTGAGTCGTTCAAGGTCCTCGTCAAGGAGATGCAGTCTCTGTGCCTCGACGTCGAGATCATCGGCGAGAGCGGCGAGGAGATCGAACTCAAGGAAGAGGACGAGGACATCTTCAAGACCGCCGAGGAGCTCGGACTGGACCTTGGTTCGGACGAGCCGCGTACCGACCTTGAGTCGGTCGAGGATCTCGAGAACCTTCTCGAGAGCGACGTGTCTGCACTTGATATCGCCGGCGAGCCCGATGCCGGTTCCGCACCGACGGACGAGGGGGAGTAACCGTTGCTCGACGTCGACGTCAACAACTTTGATCGGCTGCGCATAGGCCTGGCGAGCTCGGAGCAGATTCGCCAGTGGTCGCGCGGTGAGGTCAAGAAGCCCGAAACCATCAACTATAGGACCCTGAAGCCTGAGAAGGACGGACTCTTCTGCGAGAAGATCTTCGGTCCGACGAAGGACTGGGAGTGCAACTGCGGCAAGTACAAGCGCGTGCGCTTCAAGGGTATCGTCTGCGAGCGCTGCGGCGTTGAGGTCACGCGTGCCAAGGTGCGCCGCGACCGCATGGGTCACATCGAACTCGCAGCTCCGGTCAGCCACATCTGGTACTTCAAGGGCGTTCCTTCGCGCATGGGCTATCTGCTCGATATCGCGCCCAAGGACCTTGAGAAGGTGCTGTACTTCGCTTCGTCCATCATCACGTCGGTCAACGACGAGGACCGCGAGGCCGACATCGCCGAGCTCAAGGACGAGCTCACCGCCGATCTCGAGCAGCTCGACGCCGAGATGAAGGAAGAGCTCGAAGAGGTCGTGTTCGAGCGTGATCGCCTCATCGCCGTCGCCAAGGGCGAGGCGGAGCCCGAGGAGGGCGACGACCTCGACGAGGACACGAGCGCTGAGGATCGCATCAAGAAGGCCAACAAAGAGGCCGACCGCGACATCAAGGACATCGAGGAGGAGTACGCCGATCGTAAGGCGCTCTTCCAGGAGGCCTTTGACACCTTCGTGAAGCTGTCGGTCAAGACGCTCATCAACGACGAGACCCTCTACCGCGAGATGAAGCTGCGCTTCGGCGACTACTTCCGCGGTGGCATGGGCGCCGAGGCGGTCAAGGATCTGCTCGCGCAGCTCGACCTCGAGGCACTCGCCGAGGAACTGCGCGTCACGATCCGCGACGGCAAGGGTCAGAAGCGCCAGAAGGCAATCAAGCGCCTCAAGGTCGTTGACGCCCTGCGTCGCTCGGACAACAAGGCTGAGTGGATGATCCTGGACGCGATCCCGGTCATCCCGCCGGACCTTCGTCCGATGGTCCAGCTCGACGGTGGCCGATTTGCCACGTCGGACTTGAACGACCTGTACCGCCGCGTCATCAACCGCAACAACCGCCTCAAGAGGCTTCTGGACCTCGGCGCGCCTGAGATCATCGTCAACAACGAGAAGCGCATGCTTCAGGAGGCCGTCGACGCTCTGTTCGATAACGGCCGTCGTGGTCGCCCGGTAACGGGCCCCGGCAACCGCCCCCTGAAGTCCATCTCGGACATGCTCAAGGGTAAGCAGGGTCGTTTCCGCCAGAACCTGCTCGGCAAGCGCGTCGACTACTCGGGCCGTTCGGTCATCGTGGTCGGACCGGAGCTCAAGCTTCACCAGTGCGGTCTTCCC
This sequence comes from Coriobacteriia bacterium, assembly GCA_013334745.1. Taxonomy (NCBI): domain Bacteria; kingdom Bacillati; phylum Actinomycetota; class Coriobacteriia; species Coriobacteriia bacterium. The sequence continues at coordinate 26,461 of JAAXWY010000010.1, read as the reverse complement.
AAGAAGATGGCCCTCGAGCTCTTCAAGCCGTTCGTCATGAAGCGTCTGGTCGACCTCGACCACGCGCAGAACATCAAGAGCGCCAAGCGCATGGTCGATCGTGGTCGTGACGTGGTCTGGGACGTCCTCGAAGAGGTCATCCGTGAGCACCCCGTCATGCTCAACCGCGCGCCGACCCTGCACCGCCTCGGCATTCAGGCCTTCGAGCCCATCCTGGTCGAAGGTAAGGCCATTCGCATCCACCCGCTCGTCTGTACCGCATTCAACGCGGACTTCGACGGTGACCAGATGGCTGTCCACCTGCCGCTCTCGACCGAGGCGCAGGCCGAGGCCCGCACACTCATGCTCTCCACAAACAACGTCAAGTCGCCGGCTCACGGTCGCCCGCTGACCACGCCGACGCAGGACATGGTCATTGGTCTGTACTACCTGACCGCCGACCGTGACGGCATGCCCGGCGAGGGTCGCCCGTTCATGAGCGCCGAAGACGCCATTCTGGCGTACGACAACCGCGCCGATCTCGACCTGCAGGCCAAGATCTTCGTGCGCCTGTCGGAAGACACCGTCGTGCAGGTCAAGCCGGGTCAGCTCGAGGAGCGCGCCGCCGGCGAGCGTATCGAGACCACCGTCGGTCGCATCACGTTCAACCGCGGCCTTCCGGACGATCACGCTTTCATCAATCACGAGATCGACAAGAAGGGTGTCAGCCGCATCGTTGAGGAGTGCACCACCAACTACTCCACGACGCAGATGGCCGAGATCCTCGACGAGCTCAAGCGCCTCGGCTTCCACTACGCGACGCGTGCCGGGGTGACCGTCTCGGTCTACGACGCAATCATTCCCAAGGAGAAGCCGGCGATTCTTGCTGCCGGTGACGACAAGGTCGCCAAGATCGAGGGCCAGTACGAGACCGGACTCATCACCCGCGAGGAGCGCCACCGTCAGATCGTCGACGTGTGGACTCGTGTGACCGACGACGTCGGTGACGCGATGGGTGAGAGCTTCGAGAAGTTCAACCCCATCTACATGATGGCGTACTCGGGAGCCCGAGGTAACATCAAGCAGATTCGTCAGCTGGCGGGTATGCGAGGCCTCATGGCCAACCCGAAGGGCGACATCATCGACCGCCCGATCAAGGCGAACTTCCGCGAAGGCCTGACCGTTCTCGAGTACTTCATCTCGACGCACGGCGCTCGTAAGGGTCTCGCCGACACCGCGCTTCGTACCGCCGACTCCGGTTACCTCACCCGTCGTCTCGTCGACGTTGCGCAGGACGTCATCGTCCGCGAGCCGGACTGCGGTACCGACGAGGGTGTCGCGTTTGCAGTGCTCAAGGACGACGGAGCCGTCGATCACAACCTCATCGGGCGCTGCCTGCTTCAGCCGGTGGCCCACCCGAAGACCGGCGAGGTGCTTCTCGACGCAGGTGACTACATCGCTTCCGATGAGGTCGCGCAGTCGCTTGCCGACGCGGGCGTCAAGGAAGTCGTCGGCCGCACGGTCATGACCTGCCACGCCAAGCACGGCATCTGCCAGGCTTGCTATGGCTGGGACCTCGCGAGCAGCCGTCCCGTCGATATCGGCACCGCGGTCGGCATCATCGCCGCCCAGTCGATCGGCGAGCCGGGCACGCAGCTCACCATGCGTACCTTCCACACCGGTGGCGTCGCAGGTGAGGACATCACCCACGGTCTGCCGCGTGTCACCGAGCTCTTCGAGGCCCGCAAGCCTAAGGGCCAGGCGATCCTTGCCGAGGTCGAGGGTAAGCTGACCATCGAGGATGGCGACAAGACCCGCACGCTCACGGTCACGGACGCCGAGAAGCACGAGAAGGTCTACGCGGTCTCCCGTCGCGCGACTCTGCTCCCGGGTACCATCCATGGCGCGAAGATCGAGCTCGGTCAGCAGCTCACCAAGGGTTCCGTGAACCCGCACGACCTGCTGGCCCTCAAGGGCCCGAACGAGACGCTTCGCTACATCGTCGAGCAGGTCCAGGACGTCTACCGTTCGCAGGGCGTCGACATTAACGACAAGCACATCGAGGTCATCAGCCGACAGATGCTGCGCAAGGTCTCGGTCACGGAGCCGGGCGATACCGACTTCCTGCCGGGCCAGCTCGTTGACCGTCTTGACTTCGCTGCCTCCAACGATGCAGCTCTCGCCTCCGGCGGAGAGCCCGCGAATGGTCACCCGACCCTTCTCGGCATCACGAAGGCCTCATTGGCCACCGACAGCTACCTGTCGGCAGCTTCCTTCCAGGAGACGACGCGCGTGCTTACCGACGCCGCCATCGCTGGCAAGGAAGACAACCTGCTGGGCCTGAAGGAGAACGTCATCATCGGTAAGCTCATCCCGGCTGCAACCGGTATGAAGCGCTACCGCGGCGTTGCGCTGACCTACAAGGGTCAGCACATCGAAGCCGAAGGTGCGAGCGAGGGAGCGCTTCCCGAGTGGGCACCGTCCGAGCTCAAGGAGATCGAGGCGCTTCTGCCTGCGGCTCCCGAGCCGTCGGTTCTCTCGGAGGCCGACTTCGAAAGCGCCTTCGCGGATCTCGATCTCGAGGACGGCGATATCGACGTCAGTTCGCTCATCGGCGTCACGTTCGACCCGAATGCGGAGCTCGCCGCACCTGGCGGCCTCGTCATTGAAGAGGTCGATCTGGCCGGCTCCGAAGACGCCATGTCGCTGCCGCTGTCCGAGATCGGCGTGTCGGCCCGTTGGGTCAACAAGTTCGAAGACGCCGGAGTCGTGGTCCTTGGCGACCTTGTGGGCAAGTCGGAGGACGAACTCCTCGACCTTCCGGGAATCGGCCAGAAGGCCGTCGAAGAGGTCAAGGCGGGGCTCACCGCAAGCGGGTTGAGCATCCTCAGCTAGGTATCGTTACCAGACGCCCCCACTTGCTGCTGCGAGTGGGGGCGTCTGTGTGTGACGGGTTGTGAACGTTGCGGCCCGAGTGGACGGCAAGGTATGGATACGCCCGGAGGCGTTGCGTTTGACACGCACCACCGACGTTGGTAGAGTTCCACCTTGTGACTTCATGCGCGGAGGTCCGCATGCGTGCGTGCCCCGTGCTAACGCATCAGACGAACGAAGGAGAGCAGCGTTGCCTACGATCAACCAGCTGGTCCGCAAGGGCCGCAAGCAGGCAGCCGAGAAGAGCAAGACCCCGGCGCTGAAGGGTAACCCGCAGAAGCGGGGCGTGTGCACTCGCGTGTACACCACCACCCCCAAGAAGCCGAACTCGGCGCTTCGAAAGGTCGCCCGTGTGCGCCTGACCAACCAGATGGAGGTCACGGCATACATCCCCGGCATCGGCCACAACCTGCAGGAGCACTCGATCGTGCTCGTGCGTGGCGGCCGTGTTAAGGACCTCCCGGGTGTGCGCTACAAGATCATCCGAGCGGCACTCGACTGCGCTCCCGTGAACAACCGCGCCCAGGCGCGTTCGCGCTACGGCGCAAAGAAGCCTAAGTAATCACCTGAATCGAGCAGACAGCGCAAGCGCTGCTGCTCATTCGGCGGTGCCCCAAGTGGGGTGCGCTCAGTGTCACTCAGTAGAGGAGAAACGGAATGCCCAGGCGCGCAGCTGCTGTCAGGCGTGAGATCGCCCCGGACAGCGTCTACAACAACAGGCTCGTCACCCAGCTGATCAACAAGATCCTGCTGGATGGCAAGAAGTCGACCGCCGAGAACATCGTCTACGGCGCGTTCAAGATCATCGAGGAGAAGAGCGCCCAGGATCCGCTGGCGACCTTCAAGAAGGCCATGGACAACGTCCGCCCGACCCTCGAGGTTCGCCCGAAGCGTGTCGGTGGCGCCACCTACCAGGTGCCGGTCGAGGTCAACAGCCGTCGCTCCACCACGCTGGCTATCCGCTGGATCGTCGGCTTCTCCCGCAAGCGTCGCGAGAAGACGACCGCCGAGCGCCTCGCCAACGAGATCTTGGATGCCTCCAACGGCCTGGGTTCCTCGGTCAAGAAGCGCGAGGACCTGTTCAAGATGGCCGAGTCCAACCGTGCGTTCTCGCACTACCGCTGGTAACAGCGGCTCCTACCTGTAGCAGACGAGATAGAGGTCCAGAGCCACATGGCCACTCAGTACTCTCTCGCCAAGACCCGCAATATCGGGATCATGGCCCACATCGACGCCGGCAAGACGACCACCACCGAGCGCGTCCTGTACTACACAGGCAAGACGCACAAGATTGGTGAGGTCCACGACGGCGCCGCCACCATGGACTGGATGGTCCAGGAGCAGGAGCGCGGCATCACCATCACGTCGGCCGCGACGACTGCATTCTGGAAGGACCACCGGATCCAGATCATCGACACGCCCGGTCACGTCGACTTCACGGTCGAGGTCGAGCGTTCGCTTCGCGTTCTTGACGGTGCGGTCGCGGTGTTTTGCGCGGTCGGCGGAGTCGAGCCGCAGTCCGAGACGGTCTGGCGTCAGGCCGACACCTACGGTGTCCCGCGTATCGCCTACATCAACAAGATGGACCGCTCGGGTGCCGACTTCTACAACGTCGTCTCGATGATGAAGGAGCGCCTCGGCGCTCGTCCCGTGCCCATCCAGCTCCCGATCGGCGCCGAGGACCAGTTCACCGGCATCATCGACCTGGTCGAGATGCACGCGGTCTTCTTCAACGAGGATGACAAGGGCATCAACCCCACCGTCGGCGAGATTCCCGCCGATATGGCCGATGACGCCGAGATGTACCGCGACGAGCTCGTTCACATCGCCGCCGACTACGATGACGGTCTGATGGAGAAGGTCCTCATGGAAGAGGAAGTCTCCACCGACGACATCAAGAACGCCCTGCGCAAGGGCTGCATCGCCTGCGGCGTCACGCCGGTCACGGTCGGCGCCTCGTTCAAGAACAAGGGCGTTCAGCCGCTGCTCGACGCGGTCATCGACTTCCTGCCCTCGCCGCTCGACGTTCCCGCCATCATGGGTGTCGACCTGAAGACCGACGAGGAAGTCGCTCGTCCGTCCGACCCCAAGGCGCCGTTCGCAGCTCTCGCGTTCAAGGTCATGACCGACCCGTTCGTCGGTCGCCTGACCTACTTCCGCGTCTACTCCGGCACGCTGAACTCAGGCTCCTACGTCCTGAACTCCACCAAGGGCAGCAAGGAGCGCATCGGCCGCCTGCTTCAGATGCACGCCAACCACCGCGAGGACATCGACATCGTCTCGGCCGGTGACATCGTCGCGGCTGTCGGCCTGAAGAACACCACCACCGGTGACACGCTGTGCGCCGATGACGCTCCGGTGCTCCTCGAGTCGATGGTCTTCCCGGACCCGGTCATCGACATCGCGATCGAGCCCAAGACCAAGGCCGAGCAGGACAAGCTGGGTAACGCGCTTGCCAAGCTCGCCGAGGAGGACCCGACGTTCCGTGTCCGCACGGATACCGAGACTGGCCAGACGATCATCGCCGGCATGGGCGAGCTGCACCTCGAGGTCATCGTCGACCGCGTGCTGCGCGAGTTCAAGGTCGAGGCGAACGTCGGCAAGCCGCAGGTCGCGTACCGTGAGACCGCCGGCCGTCAGGTCGACAAGCTCGACATGAAGTTCGCCCGCCAGTCCGGCGGTCGTGGCCAGTACGGCCACGTCGTCATCAACCTGGTTCCGCAGGAGCCGGGCGCTGGCTACGCGTTTGAGAACAAGACCACGGGTGGCTCGATCCCCAAGGAGTACATCCCGTCGGTCGACAAGGGCATCCAGGAGTCACTGGGTTCCGGCGTCCTCGCCGGCTTCCCGATCGTCGACATCAAGGTCGAGCTCATCGACGGCTCGTACCACGAGGTCGACTCCTCGGAAATGGCGTTCAAGATCGCCGGCTCGATGGCGATCAAGGAGGCCATGCGCAAGAGCTCGCCGATTCTTCTCGAGCCGATGATGGCCGTCGAGGTCGTCACCCCCGAGGAGTTCATGGGCGATGTCATCGGCGACCTCAACCGCCGCCGTGGTCACATCGACAGCATGGAGCCTCGCGGCAACGCGCAGGTCGTCCGTGCCAAGGTGCCGCTGTCCGAGATGTTCGGCTACGCGACCGACGTCCGTTCCAAGACGCAGGGTCGTGCCGCCTACACCATGCAGTTCAAGGCCTACGAGCAGGTTCCGAAGTCCGTGGCCGAGGAGATCGTGAGCAAGTCCGGCGGCAACGCCTAGCAACGACGACGTACGGAGGCCCGGACGACTCGTCTCGGGCACCGCATCTGACGGAGGGTAGAGAGTTGGCGAACCAGAAGATCAGGATCCGCCTCAAGGGCTACGACCACGAGATCGTGGATCAGTCCACGAAGCTGATCGTGGATACGGCGCAGAAGACGGGCGCGAAGGTGTCGGGACCGATCCCGCTGCCGACCGAGCGCAGCCTCTACTGCGTCATCCGCTCGCCGCACGTGAACAAGGACAGCCGCGAGCAGTTCGAGATGAAGACGCACAAGCGCCTCATCGACATTCTCGAGCCCACGCCCAAGACGGTCGACTCGCTCATGCGTCTCGACCTTCCGGCCGGCGTGGATATCGAGATCAAGCTCTAGTTTCTGGTAACATCGTCGGTCTGCGCGCCATGCGCGCCGACGTGGTAAGGCGCGGTCCACTGGGGAGCTGCACACGGGGTGCGGCGACGGGTCCTACGACCGCCTGAGGTGAGGATGGAAGATGGTTACGACGATACTCGGCCGCAAGCTGGGCATGACGCAGGTATGGAGCGAGGACGACAAGCTCCTGCCGGTCACCGTGATCGAAGCGGGCCCGTGCGTGGTCACACAGGTCAAGACCGACAAGCGCGACGGCTACCGTGCCGTGCAGATCGGTTTTGGCGACATCAAGGAGTCCAAGGTCAACAAGCCGATGGCCGGCCACTTTGCCAAGGGCAAGGTCGAGGCCAAGAAGCATCTCGCCGAGGTTCGCCTCGCTGAGGGCGATGACCTGAAGATCGGCCAGACCATTACGGTCGAGGCCCTCGAAGGCGCCAAGCACGTTCACGTCACCGGCACGAGCAAGGGTAAGGGCTTCGCCGGTGTCATGAAGCGCTACAACTTCAAGGGTGGTCCGGGTGGACACGGTTCGCACTTCCACCGTGCGCCGGGTTCCGTCGGTCAGTGCGCCACCCCGTCCCGCGTGTTCAAGGGGCTCAAGCTCCCGGGCCACATGGGTTCGGAGACGGTCACGGTCAAGAATCTCGACGTCGTCAAGATCGACGCCGAGCAGAATCTGCTCATCGTGAAGGGCGCCGTCCCCGGCGCCAAGGGCGCGCTGCTGACCATTCGTATGGCCTAAGCGCGCGGCACCGGGAACAGTCAAGGAGACTACTGAGATGGCCAAGATCGAAATCAAGGACGCAAGCGGCAAGAAGGTCGGTTCCGCCGATCTCGCCGACGGCGTCTTCGGCATCGAGCCGAACACGTTCGCAGTACACCAGGTGGTGCGCAGCCAGCAGGCGTCGCGCCGAGCAGGCACGCACAGCACTCTCACCCGCGGCCGGGTTTCCGGCGGTGGCAAGAAGCCGTGGCGCCAGAAGGGCACCGGTCGCGCCCGCCAGGGTTCGACGCGTTCCCCGCAGTGGGCGGGCGGCGGCGTGGTCTTCGGACCGCATCCGCGCAGCTACGCCTTCAAGGTTCCGAACAAGGTTGTGAAGCTCGCGATGCGCTCGGCGCTCTCCGCCAAGCTCGCCGACGAGGCGCTCTACGTGATTGACGGCTTCACGTTCGAGAAGCCCTCCACCAAGCAGGCCGAGGCGATCATCAAGTCCCTCGACATCAAGGGCCGCTTCACCGTGGTCATCGAGAACGACGACATCAACACCTACCTGTCGTTCCGCAACCTGCCCAAGGCCCGCGTGATCTTCGCATCGGAGTCCAACACGTACGATCTCGTGGACAACGCCGCGCTGATCTTCGCCAAGCCGGCCCTTACGTGGCTCGAGGGGGTGCTGTCCTAACATGTACGATCCCCGCGATATCATCATCCGCCCGGTCATCTCGGAGAAGTCCTACGACATGATCGCGCTGAACCGCTACACCTTCGAGGTCGCCAAGACCGCGAGCAAGCCTCAGATCGCTCAGGCTGTGACCGATATCTTCGGTGTCACGGTCACGAGCGTGAACACGATGAACGTCACCGGCAAGCCGCGTCGCGTGCGCGTTGCCAAAGGCAAGACGCGTGACTGGAAGAAGGCCGTTGTCACCCTGAAAGAGGGAGACTCGATCGAGTTCTTCCAGGCCCACTAGTAAGAGGGCGATCGTAGCCCAACGGGTGCTGGCATTCGGCTCACAATGGAGCCGCCCGGCACCGTGGTAGTCCGGCGTTGGAGTCGTCGGCGGGGAAGTTCCCGCCAGTCCCAGACGACACCGGCCATCGGACGGAAGGAGAAAAGATGGGACTGAAGCAGTACAAGCCGACCTCCCCGGGACGGCGATTCCAGACGGTGTCCGACTTCAAGGAGATCACGTGCACCACTCCTGAGAAGTCGCTTCTGGAGCCGCTGCCCAAGAAGGGTGGTCGCAACAACAACGGCCGCATCACCACGCGGCACCAGGGCGGCGGGCACAAGCGCCGCTACCGCGTGATTGACTTCAAGCGCAAGAAGGACGTCGTGCCGGCCAAGGTCGCCACGATCGAGTACGACCCGAACCGCTCGGCGCGTATCGCTTTGCTGCACTACGCCGATGGCGAGAAGCGCTACATCCTGGCGCCGAAGGGCCTCACGGTCGGCGATACCGTCACGAGTGGCCCGGGTTCCGACATCAAGCCGGGCAACACGCTCGCGCTGTCGGACATCCCGGTCGGTACCGTGGTCCACGCGGTCGAGCTCCAGCCCGGTAAGGGTGCGGCGCTCGCTCGCTCTGCAGGAACGTCCATCCAGCTGATGGGCAAGGAGGGCGACTACGCGATCCTGCGTATGCCGTCGTCCGAGATGCGTCGCGTGCTCGTGACCTGCCGCGCCACCATCGGCGAGGTCGGTAATGCCGAGCATGGCAACATCAAGATCGGTAAGGCCGGTCGTGCCCGTTGGATGGGCATTCGCCCGACCGTCCGTGGTACCGCCATGAACCCGGTCGACCACCCGCACGGTGGCGGCGAGGGCAAGAACAAGTCGGCCGGTCGTCACCCGGTCACCCCGTGGGGCGTGCCGACGAAGGGTCACCGTACCCGCAGCAAGAAGAAGGCCTCGAGCCGTCTGATCATCCGCCGCCGTAAGAAGTAGTAGGGAGCTGAAACGACAGTGAGCAGAAGCCTCAAGAAGGGCCCGTTCGTCCAGCCTCGCCTACTCGAGCGTATCCACGCGATGAACGAGGTCGGCGAGAAGAAGGTCATCAAGACGTGGTCGCGTTCGTCCACCATCTTCCCGGAGATGGTCGGCCACACGATCGCCGTGCACGACGGCCGCAAGCACGTCCCGGTGTACGTCACCGAATCGATGGTTGGTCACAAGCTCGGCGAGTTCTCGCCGACACGTACCTTCCGCGGTCACAAGGCCTCGGACAAGAAGGGCAAGAGGTAGAGCACATGGAAGCCAAGGCAGTTGCACGCTACGTGCGGGTAAGCCCGCGCAAGGCACGGCTGTTGGTCGATCTCATCCGCGGCAAGTCCGTCGCAGATGCGCAGGCGATTCTGAAGTTCTCGCCTCGAGCAGCAGCCGAGATCGTAGAGAAGGTTCTCAATAGCGCGGTGGCCAATGCGGAGCGCAACCTCCACATCAAGGCCGACGAGCTGTTCGTCGGGAGCACCTTCGTAGACGAGGGTCCGACCCTCAAGCGTATCCAGCCGCGGGCCATGGGCCGCGCGTTCCGGATCAACAAGCGCACCAGCCACATCACCGTCGTCGTCAAGCAGCGAGAGGGGGCGTAGGAACCGCATGGGACAGAAAGTAATGCCGATCGGCCTGCGTCTAGGCATCACGGAGAACTGGCGCTCGCGCTGGTACGCCGGCAAGGACTACGCGAAGACGCTCGAGAGCGACCTCAAGGTTCGCGCATATCTCGGCAAGCGTCTTCGCCGTGCGGCCCTGAGCAAGATCGATATCGAGCGCAAGGGTGACAAGACGATCGTCGAGCTGTGGACCGCCCGTCCCGGCATCGTCATCGGCAAGAAGGGCGCCGAGGTCGACGTGCTCCGCAAGGAGCTCGAGAAGATCACCGGTGGCACCGTTGCCGTCAACATCGTCGAGATCAAGCGCCCGGAGCTCGATGCGACTCTGATCGCTCAGAGCGTCGCCGAGCAGCTCGAAGGTCGCGTGGCGTTCCGTCGCGCGATGCGCAAGGCAGTGACGTCGGCCACCAAGAGCGGGGCTCTCGGTATCCGGATCCAGTGCTCGGGTCGCCTCGGCGGCGCCGAGATGGGTCGCCGCGAGTGGTACCGCGAGGGTCGCGTGCCGCTGCACACGCTACGCGCCAAGATCGACTACGGCACCGCCGTCGCCAGGACGTCCATGGGCGCCTGCGGCGTGAAGGTATGGGTGTACCACGGCGAGGTTCTGCCTGGCCAGGATGCCCCGAATCCGGCTCTCGAGGGCGCGCGCTCGTCGCGTGGCCGTCGCGGTGAAGGGAGATAGTGAACGATGCTCCTGCCGAAGCGAGTTAAGCACCGCAAGGTGCAGCGTGGTTCCCGCAAGGGTATCGCCAAGGGCGGAACGCAGGTCCATTTCGGCGAGTACGGCCTCAAGGCCCTCGAAGCCGCTTGGATCACGAACCGCCAGATTGAGGCGGCCCGTATTGCGATGACCCGTTACATGAAGCGTGGCGGTAAGGTCTGGATCAACATCTTCCCGGACAAGCCGATCACGCAGAAGCCGGCCGAGACCCGCATGGGCTCGGGCAAGGGTAACCCCGAGAAGTGGGTTGCCGTCGTCAAGCCGGGCCGTGTCATGTTCGAGCTCTCGGGTGTTCCTGAGGAAGTAGCGAAGGAAGCCCTGAGACTGGCGGCTCATAAGCTGCCGATCAAGACCAAGTTTGTTACCCGTGGCGATTCAGGCGGGGAGGCGTAGATGAACGCAACAGAGATCAAGGGTCTGGCCGACGCAGAGTTGGCTCAGAAGCTGAAGGACACCCGCGCCGAGCTGTTCAACCTGAGGTTCCAGCTCGCAACGGGTCAGCTCGACAACACCGGTCGCATCGCGATCGTGAAGAAGGACATCGCGCGCCTGCACACTGAGCTGCGCGCCCGCGAGCTTAGCGCCCAGCGCGAAGCGGCCGCGTCGTAAGGACTGGTGAGGAGAAGCATGACTACCGATCGTAACCGCAGGAAGATGCGCCAGGGTGTCGTCGTCTCGACGGCCGGCGACAAGACCTGTGTGGTCAAGGTCGAAGAGCGCAAGAAGCACCCGCTCTACGGCAAGATGATCACGAGCTCGACGAAGTTCCACGCGCACGATGAGAACAGCGATGCTGGCGTCGGCGACACCGTCTCGATCATGGAGACGCGTCCGCTGTCCAAGCTGAAGCGCTGGCGTCTTGTCGAGATCGTGGAGAAGGCCAAGTAATGACGCATCAAGCGGACGGCGTTGCCGCCGCTTATGCGCCGGAGCATGTGCGCCACGTGTGTGGGCGCACCGCTGCTGCGGCAGTCTGTAACCGGAGGAAGAGATGATTCAGGCAGAGACACGGCTCAAGGTCGCCGACAACTCTGGTGCACGTAAGGTCCTGTGCATCAAGGTGCTCGGCGGTTCGAAGCGCCGCTACGCCTACGTCGGCGATGTCATCGTCTGCACCGTGAAGGAAGCGATTCCCAACGGTGCCGTCAAGAAGGGCGACGTCGTCAAGGCGGTCGTCGTTCGCTGTACGAAGGAAGTCCGTCGTGCCGACGGCAGCTATATCAAGTTCGATGACAACGCTGCTGTCATCATCGACGCGCAGGGCAACCCGCGTGGCACGCGCATCTTCGGCCCGGTCGCTCGTGAGCTTCGCGACCGCAAGTACATGAAGATCGTGTCGCTCGCGCCTGAGGTGCTCTAAGGAGGATGGCAAATATGACGAAGATGAGCATCCGCACGGGCGATAAGGTCAAGGTCATCGCCGGCAAGGACAAGGGCAAGGAAGGCAAGATCCTGTCCGTCCTCGCTTACAAGGAGCGCGTGATCGTTGAGCGCGCCAACATGATGAAGAAGGCCACTCGCGCGTCGCAGAAGAACCCGAACGGCGGCATCATCGAGATCGAGGCTCCGATCCACGTCTCGAACGTGATGATTGTCTGCCCGAGCTGCTCGCAGCCTACGCGTATCGGTCGTCGCCGCGAAGATGGCGCTCGCGTTCGTGTGTGCAAGAAGTGCGGCAACGACATCGACAAGTAGTTAGCAACAATGGCTCCCGGCAGAGGTCGGGAGGCGTGGGGTCGGAATCCCACGCTGAGAACCCCATGGAGGACACAGCATGGCACCGCGTCTGAAGGAGAAGTACATCAGCCAAGTGGCTCCCGCACTCAAGGAGACGCTCGAGCTGACGAACGTCAACGAGGTCCCGCGCCTCGAGAAGATCGTTGTGAACATGGGCGTTGGCGCTGCGGTACAGGACGCCAAGCAGCTCGATGCAGCGGTCGAGGACCTGCGTATCATCACCGGCCAGGCGCCGACGATCACGCGGGCCAAGAAGTCGATCGCCGGCTTCAAGATTCGTGAGGGTATGCCGATCGGCGCGAAGGTCACCCTTCGTGGCGACCGTATGTGGGAGTTCTTCGATCGACTGCTGTCGACCGCCATCCCGCGTGTTCGCGACTTCCGCGGCTTGAACCCCAAGTCGTTCGACGGTCGCGGCAACTACTCGATGGGCGTCACCGAGCAGCTCATCTTCGCGGAGATCGACTACGACAAGGTCGACCGCACCCGCGGCATGGATATCACGTTCGTCACGACCTCGAAAACCGACGAGGGCGCCAAGGCCCTGCTCGAGGGCTTCGGTTTCCCGTTCAAGCGATAGAAAGCGCCTAATCGGTGACCACAAGGTCACCGTGGCAAGGAGGATGAAGTGGCTAAGAAGTCGATGATCGCCAAGGCACAGCGCCAGCCGAAGTTCAGCGTGCGGCAGCACAACCGCTGCAACCGCTGCGGCAGGCCCCGCGCGTTCTACCGCCAGTTCGGCATGTGCCGAATCTGCGTGCGCGAACTCGCGGCCCGCGGCGAGCTTCCCGGCGTCCACAAGGCCAGCTGGTAGTCGCTGACCCGGACTGTCGGAGAGACCTGCCCCGAGAGGCGCGATCGCCACGGGTGAGCGCGAACCGCGGAGTAGGACATCCCGAACCATAGGAGGAAACACATGAGCATGACCGACCCCATCGCCGATATGCTGACTCGCATTCGTAATGCGAACTCAGCGTACAAGGCGTCCACCACGATGCCGAGCTCCAAGAAGCTTGTGGAGATCGCTCGCATCATGAAGCAGGAGGGCTACATCGCCGACTATGTCGTCGTCGATGGTGACCCCCAGGCGAGCCTCGAGGTGACGCTCAAGTACGGTGCCAAGAAGGAGCGCACCATCACCGGCATTCGTCGCATCAGCAAGCCGGGCCTGCGCGTGTACGCGAAGAAGGACGAACTCCCTCGCGTTCTCGGCGGCCTTGGTATCGCAGTCATTTCCACTTCCAGCGGGGTCATGACCGACCGCGCGGCGCGCAAGGCTGGCGTCGGCGGCGAAGTCATCGCCTACATCTGGTAACCGGACCGGACAAGGAAAGGAGCGAGTAGCCGTGTCACGTATCGGCAAGCAGCCCATCCCGGTCCCGTCCGGGGTAGAGGTCAAAATCGATGGCTCGACCCTCGTGGTCAAGGGCCCCAAGGGTGAACTCACCCAGACGTTCTCCGACGTCCTCACCATCTCGATGGAAGACGGCGTCATCAACGTCACGCGTCCGGACGAGTCGCGCACCGCGCGCTCGCTGCACGGTCTGACCCGCACGCTCGTCTCGAACATGGTGACGGGTGTTTCGGAGGGTTACGCGAAGAACCTTGAAATCGTCGGCGTTGGTTATCGCGCCGCGATGAAGGGCAAGGACATCGAGCTTCAGCTCGGGTTCAGCCACCCGGTTCTCGTCGTCGCCGAGCCAGGCATCGAGTTCGAGGTGCCCGCGCCGACCAAGATCACCGTCCGCGGTATCGACAAGCAGCGTGTCGGCCAGGTAGCGGCCGACATCCGCAAGTGGCGCAAGCCCGAGCCCTACAAGGGCAAGGGTGTTCGCTACGAGGGCGAGAAGGTTCGTCGCAAGCTCGGTAAGGCCGCCAAGTAACACGGACACCATCCGGCCTGATCGGCCGGTGCGATCGAGGAGAGTAGTGAGGACATGGATAAGCTGAAGGCGAAGCAGGCGGGGCTCGAGCGCCGGCAGCGCAGGGTGCGTGGCAAGATCAGCGGTACCGCGGAGCGTCCGCGCCTGCGGGTCACGCGCACGAGCGGCCACATCTACGCGCAGGTCATCGACGACGTGAGCGCCACAACCTTGGCGTCCGCTTCGACGGTCGAGCCTGAGCTGAACAAGGATCTGAAGAACGGTGCAAACATCGACGCCGCGCGTGCGGTGGGCGAGGCCATCGGCGCGCGTGCGAAGGCTGCGGGCGTTACGACGGTTATCTTTGACCGCGGAGGCCGCATCTATCACGGCCGTGTCAAGGCTCTGGCGGACGGCGCTCGTAGCGCCGGCCTCGAGTTCTAGGGAGGAACAGCATGGCCCGCAGGGAAGCCCCTGTCTCCGAACTTCAGGAGAAAGTCGTATACATCAACCGAGTGTCGAAGGTCGTCAAGGGTGGTCGCCGCTTCGCGCTGACCGCGCTTGTGGTCGTCGGCGATGGCGCCGGCAACGTCGGCGTCGGGATGGGTAAGTCCCAGGAAGTCCCGCTTGCCATCAAGAAGGGCATCGAGGACGCCAAGAAGAACATGTTCAAGTTCCCGCTGACCAAGCACAACACCATCCCGCACGAGATCATCGGCGAGTATGGTGCGGGTCGCGTGCTGCTCAAGCCGGCCGCGCCGGGTACCGGTATCATCGCCGGCGGTCCCGTGCGTGCGCTGCTCGAGCTCGCAGGCATCACCGACGTGCTGAGCAAGTCGCTCGGTAGCGACAACGCGCTCAACATGGTCAAGGCCGCTGCTCAGGGGCTGCAGTCCCTGGCCAGCCCGCAGGACATCTCGCGTCGTCGCGGCCTGTCTGTCGCCCAGATCTACGGGTGGGAGGAGTAACCATGGCCAAGAAAGCCGAGAAGAAGCTGCGGATCACGCAGATCAAGAGTGGGATCGGATTCCCCGCCGACCAGAAGCGCACCGTTCGCGCCCTGGGACTCAAGCGGATGAATCACACGGTCGAGCAGGCCGACACTCCCGTCATCCGCGGGATGGTCTTCAAGGTCAAGCACCTCGTCAAGGTCGAGGAGATCTAGACCCCATCACGTTGCTCTTCCAGGACCCGGCCACATGCGCCGGGTCTCGGGTTTCGGGTACTATGCCCGAAGTGTCAGTCAGCCGGCGGCGAGCGGCCGGCAGCGCGGCGACGAGTGTCGTCGCGTCAAGCGAATGAGAAGGAGTACCAAGAGATGCAGATTCACGACTTGTTTCCTGCGCCCGGTTCTCGCAAGAACCGCAAGCGCGTAGGCCGCGGTAACGGCAGCGGCCACGGTTCCACCGCCGGTCGCGGCGATAAGGGCCAGGGTTCGCGCGCAGGCGGAACCAAGGGCGCCGGTTTCGAGGGTGGCCAGACGCCGCTCGCGATGCGTCTGCCGAAGCTCCCGGGCTTCAAGAACCGCAACCGCGTCGAGTACTCGGTCGTCAACGTGTCGCGACTCGACGAGATTTTCGCTGATGGCGATGTCGTCGATGGCGAGGCGCTGAAGGCCAAGGGTGTCATCAAGTCCGCGTCGGAGCCCGTCAAGGTGCTCGGCAACGGCGAGGTCACCAAGAAGCTCACCATCAAGGTCGACAAGATTTCCACGCCCGCGAAGGCCAAGATCGAAGCAGCAGGAGGGACGGTCGAGGCGCCGTGCTAAACGCGATCTCCAACGCATTCCGGGTACCGGAGCTGCGCAAGAAGATCCTGTTCACGCTCGCGATGATTGCCGTGTACCGTCTCGGGGCATACATCCCCGTCCCGGGAGTCGACGTGAAGGTCGTTCAGGCCCAGGTCAGCGGCAACGCTGCGCTCGGTCTGCTCGGTCTGTTCTCGGGTGGTGCACTGGAGCAGTTTGCCGTGTTCTCCCTGGGGATCATGCCGTACATCACGGCGTCGATCATCATGCAGCTGTTGCAGGGAGTCATTCCCAAGGTCGAGCAGTGGGCCAAGGAGGGCGAGACCGGGCAGCGTAGGATCACGCAGATCACGCGGTACCTCACGCTGGGTATCGCGCTGCTGCAGTCCATCGCCATGCTCGGGCTGTTCCGCCAGGCGATCGTTCAGGTGACGGGCCCCGGCATGCCGCCGCGAATCTTCACCGACATCGTCATCGTGGTCACGCTCATAGCGGGTACCGCGTTCATCATGTGGATGGGCGAGCTCATCACGCAGCGCGGTATCGGCAACGGTATGTCGCTGCTCATCTTCGCGAGCATCGTGTCGCGCTTCCCGTCGGCGATCGTGCAGTCGTTCACGTTTGCGAACGGCTTCCTCACGCTGACGCTGCTGCTCATGACCGGGTTCATCGTCGCTGCGATCGTGACGATGGAGCGCGCACAGCGCCGCATCCCGGTGCAGTACGCCAAGCGCGTCGTCGGTCGCCGCGTCTATGGCGGCACCGGCACCTACATCCCGCTGAAGATCAACGGCGCCAACGTTGTGCCGATCATCTTCGCGTCGGCCATCCTGTTCTTCCCGTCGCAGATCGCGACGCTGGCGAACATCCCGTGGCTGACCACGGTGGGCAACATGCTTGCCACCGGGCCGCTCAACTGGACGCTTGAGTTCATCCTCATCGTCTTCTTCACGTACTTCTACACGGCCCTCGTCTTCAACCCGATGGACCTCTCGGATAACCTGCGCAAGAACGGCGGGTTCATCCCAGGCGTGCGACCGGGCTCTGCGACGACGCGCTATATCGAGAACGTGCTCAACCGCATCACGCTGCCGGGAGCCATCTTCCTCGGCGTCATCGCGGTCGTTCCGAGCATGGTGTTCTCGGCAACGAACGACCCGCTCGTGTCCGCGTTCGGTGGTACTTCGATCCTGATCATGGTCGGCGTTGCGCTTGAGACCATGACGCAGCTCGAGAGCCAGCTGAAGATGCGTCACTACGACGGCTTCTTCAAGGCGTAGGCAGATAGGGGAGGACCTGAGTATGAACATCGTCTTGCTGGGGGCTGCCGGTGCCGGCAAAGGCACGCAGGCCGCGAAACTGATAGAGGTGTTCGGGCTTACCCACATCTCGACAGGAGACATCTTCCGCAAGAACGTCGCCGAGGGCACCGAGCTCGGCGCCGAGGCGAAGCGCTACATGGACGAGGGCCAGCTCGTACCCGACTCCGTCGTCATCGCGATGGTCAAGGACCGCCTGTCGCAGCCCGACTGCGACGCCGGTTTCATGCTCGACGGTTTTCCCCGCACGCTGCCGCAGGCCGAGGCTCTTGATGGCGCGCTCGTGGAGATGGGCAAGAAGCTCGACTCCGTGGTCGCGATAGAGGTTCCTCGTGACGTCCTCATGGGACGGCTCACCTCTCGGCGTCAGTGCCGTGGGTGCGGTCGCATCTACAACGTCATGGGCGAGATGCCTGCGACCGAGGGCTCGTGCGACACATGCGGTGGCGAGGTCTACCAGCGTGACGACGACACCGTCGAGGCTGCGACCAAGCGCCTCAACGATTACGATGCGATCACGTCGCAGCTGGTCCCGTTCTACTCGAAGCAAGGTATTCTGCGCAGCATCGACGGCAACCGTCCGGTTGACGCGGTGTTCGCAGACGTCCGAGCGGCTCTGGAGGGCTAGTCACCAGGTGATCGTCCGCAAGTCTGCAGCCGAGATCGAACTCATGCGAGAGGCCGGGCGCGTCAGCGCCCGGGCTCTTCGTCTTGTTGGGGACGCGGTCAGGCCCGGTGTGACCACCGAGGAGCTCGATGCGCTCGCCGAGGAGGCGATCCGCGCCGAGGGCGGCGTCCCGGCATTCAAGGGCTACCACGGCTTCCCCAAGACGCTGTGCACCTCGCTGAACTCCCAGGTGGTACACGGCATACCCTCCGAGCTGATCGAGTTGGTCGAGGGGGACATCCTCTCGGTCGATGTAGGCGCGATCGTGGGTGGGTACTACGGCGACAACGCCGCGACGTTCGCCGTCGGCACCATCTCGGATGGCGCGCAGCGGCTGCTCGATGCGACGGCGGCGTCTCTCCAAGCCGGAATCGCCGAGTGTGTCCCCGGCAAGCGGCTGTTCGACATCGGGTACGCCGTTCAGACGGTGGCCGAGGGAGCGGGCTTCGCGGTGGTACGCGAGTATGTGGGCCACGGTATCGGCCGCAACATGCACGAGCACCCCAACGTCCCCAACTACGGGGTGCCGGGCAAGGGCCCCAAGCTCGAGGTCGGGATGGTTCTGGCCATCGAGCCGATGGTGAACTTCGGTGGCGCTGAGGTGGAATCGTTGCCGGATGGCTGGACCGTCGCCACCCTGGACGGATCGCTTTCCGCGCATTTTGAGCACACTGTGGCCATCACGGCTGACGGCCCACTCGTTCTAACGACGGAGTAACCGACCCGATTCGGGTCTTCGCAGAAGAAACTGCTGGACTCGGGTGTAGTGACTAAGATAGAATACCCTCTTGCGTGTTCGCCCCCTGTGAGGAGCAGCCCTTAGTGACCAAGCGTGACGATGCCATAGAACTCGAAGGCACGGTGGTCGAGCCGTTGCCCAATGCCATGTTTCGCGTGGAATTGGAGAATGGCCACAAGGTGCTGGCTCACATCTCAGGGAAGATGCGTATGCACTACATCCGCATCCTGCCGGGGGACAAGGTCGTGGTGGAGCTCTCACCGTACGACCTTACGCGGGGCAGGATCACCTACCGATACAAGTAGGACCCTCTTCCGGAAGCGGAAGTGGACACTCCCGGTACCGTGTACCGGCTGACTTGGACAAGCGACGCCTGCGGCTGGGCGTGCAGATAGATTACGTACAGCACCGAAAGGGAGAACGATGAAGGTACGTCCTTCGGTCAAGAAAATGTGTGATAAGTGCAAGGTCATTCGGCGCCACGGCCGGGTTCTCGTGATTTGCGAAAACCCGCGCCACAAGCAGCGCCAGGGCTAGGAGGGAGCACGCGTGGCCCGTATCGCAGGTGTCGACCTCCCGCGCGAGAAGCGCGTTGAGATCGGCCTGACCTACATCTATGGAATCGGTCTTACGACCAGCAAGACGATTCTTCGCGAGACCGGCATCGGTCCGGACACCCGCGTTCGTGATCTCACCGAGGAAGAAGTCGTACGCCTCCGTGAGTTCATCGACCGCAACCTGAAGATCGAGGGTGATCTTCGTCGCGAAGTCTCACAGAACATCAAGCGCCTCATGGAGATCGGCTGCTATCGCGGCCTTCGTCACCGCAAGGGCCTCCCGGTCCGCGGTCAGCGCACGCACACGAACGCGCGTACCCGTAAGGGTCCGCGTCGCCAGATCGGCGCAAAGAAGAAGGGCAAGTAAGCGATGGTAGCCAAGAAGAAGAATGTGCGTACTCGCCTCAAGCGTTCTGAGCGCAAGAACATCGCGGTGGGTCAGGCACACATCAAGAGCACGTTCAACAACACGATCATCAGCATCACGGACCCCACAGGCAACGTGATCTCCTGGCAGTCGGCTGGCACCGTGGGCTTCAAGGGCTCGCGTAAGTCAACGCCGTTCGCCGCCCAGATGGCTGCGGAAGCGGCCGCCAAGATGGCTCAGGAGCACGGCCTGCGCAAGGTCTCCGTATTTGTGAAGGGTCCGGGTTCGGGTCGTGAGACTGCGATTCGTTCGCTCCAGGCTGCTGGGCTTGAGATCGCCAGCATTCAGGACTGCACCCCTGTCCCTCACAACGGATGCCGGCCGCGCAAGCGCCGTCGCGTGTAACTCGGGAGGACTTCTACACATGGCTCGATATACCGGGGCGGACTGTCGTCTGTGCCGCCGTGAAGGCATCAAGCTCTTTCTGAAGGGCGACCGCTGCTACTCCGACAAGTGCGGAGTGGAGAAGCGGCCGTATCCGCCGGGAATGGCGGGCAAGAAGCGCCCGCGTGACTCGGAATACCGTGTGCAGCTTCGTGAGAAGCAGCGCACCAAGCGTATCTACGGCCTGCTCGAGAAGCAGTTCCGCGGCTACTACGTGATCGCCAGTCGTCAGACCGGCATCACGGGTGAGAACCTGCTGCGTATCCTCGAGAGCCGTCTGGACAACGTCGTGTACCGTCTCGGCTTCGCCAAGTCTCGCGACGAGGCTCGCCAGGTGGTTCGCCACGGTCACATCACCATCAACGATCGTCGCGTCGACATTCCGTCGTACCGCGTTCGTCCGGGTGAGGTCGTGGCTGTGGGCACCAAGTCCAAGGACCTGCTCGTGATCAAGACCTCGCTCATCGCCTCGGAGAAGATCGAGGTTCCGGGCTGGCTTGAGGTCGACATCGAGAAGCTGCAGGGCAAGATCCTGTCGCTGCCGACGCGTGATCAGATCGATGCGCCGGTTCGCGAGCAGCTGATCGTCGAGCTCTACTCGAAGTAATCGACCGGGAAGCCAAGGAGGCTGTTTGATGACAGAGTTCAAGAGGCCCCAGGTCACGGTGGACCGCATCGACGATCGCGTCGCGCGTTACGTCGTAGAGCCGCTGGAGCGCGGTTTCGGCTACACGCTGGGCAACTGCATGCGCCGCGTCCTTCTCTCTTCACTGGAGGGCGCAGCGGCCACCTCGATTCGTATCGAGGGGCAGCAGCACGAGTTCGCGACGATCGACGGCGTCCGTGAGGACGTCACCGACATCGTGCTCAACATCAAGGGTCTTGTGTTCCGCGAGACCGGTATCGGTGCCGGCCAGGGCGTCGCGACGCTTTCGGTCGCCGGCCCCGGCACCATCACAGGTGCCGATCTCAAGGTTCCGTCCGAGTTCGAGCTCGTTAACCCCGAGCACATCATCGCGACCCTGAACAAGGGTGCGAGGCTCGAGATGAGCATCGAGATCGGCGTCGGCCGTGGCTACGTGTCGGCCGACCGCAACAAGAAGCCGGAGCATCCCATCGGCGTCATTACCGTCGACTCGCTGTTCTCGCCGATCACGCGTTGCACCTACGTGGTCGAGAACACGCGTGTGGGACAGCGCACCGACTACGACATGCTCACTCTCGAGGTCGAAACCAACGGTTCCGTCGACCCGAGCGATGCCGTCGCGCGCGCCGGCCGTGTCATCGACGAGCACATGATGCTCTTCGTCGACCAGGCCGCAACCGCTCTATCCGAGGAGGGCATCTTCGCTGCCCCCACCGACGAGGGCGAAGGCGTGCTCGACACCCCGATCGAGGAGCTCGACCTTTCGGTCCGCTCGTACAACTGCCTGAAGCGTCAGGGTGTGAACACCATCGGTCAGCTGACCGAGTGTTCCGAGAACGATCTTCTCAACATCCGGAACTTCGGCGCCAAGTCGATCGAAGAAGTCAAGGACAAGCTCCAGGGCATGGGCCTGGGCCTCAAGCAGTAACGGGAGACCTTAGAAAATGAGACACCAGAAGAAGGGTCGCAAGCTCGGCACGGATGCGTCGCACACCAAGGCGATTCTCCGCGGCCTGGCCATCGCGCTCCTCGAGAACGGTCGCATCAAGACGACCGAGACCCGCGCCAAGGAGCTTCGCGGCTTCGTGGAGCCGGTCATCACCCGCGCCAAGAAGGGCGACGTGCACGCTCGTCGCATCGCCATGGCGCAGCTCGGTGACTACAAGTTCCCCAAGAACGACGCCGGCAAGGACCTGTTCGCCGATCTCGGCGAGCGCTTCGAGGGTCGCGATGGTGGCTACACCCGCATCCTGAAGCTCGGTCCCCGCAAGGGCGACGCTGCCCCCATGGTCATCATGGAGCTCGTCGACTAGATCGGCTTTCGTTCGCTCATGGGCGAACAACAAGTACGATGTGAGGGCCTCCCACGGGAGGCCCTCTTCGTGTCCGCAGCCCCGTCACACCCGCCGATACACCCGGGGGACCATGCTTCGCTTCGATGACATCGTGTTCGGTTACCACGGCGTGCCGGCAGGCGGTCGTGCGCTCGATGGCGTCTCATTGCAGGTCGCATCGGGCGAGCAGGTCGCGGTTGTCGGCGCGAATGGATCGGGCAAGTCCACCTTGGCGCGGATGGCCAACGGCATCCTGCTGCCAAACGCCGGCACGGTCACCATCGACGGCATGTCAACGGACGAGGAAGAGCGCATCCGCGACATCAGGCAGCGCGTGGGGATGGTGTCGCAGCATCCCGACGACCAGATCGTGGCGACTTCGGTCGAGGACGATGTGGCGTTTGGGCCGGAGAACCTCGGTGTCGCGCGCGACCAGCTGCGCGAGCGGGTCGACGCCGCGCTGGCTGCAGTGGGGCTGACCGGCTTCGAGGCGCGTGAGCCTCACCTGCTCTCGGGAGGGCAGAAGCAGCGGCTCGGTATCGCGGGCGCGCTCGCGATGCAGCCGGCGTACCTCGTGCTCGACGAGCCGACGTCGATGCTCGATCCCGAGGGTCGCGCCGACGTGCTGCGTATCGTGGCAGAGCTCGTCGCCGGTGGCCGCGGCATCCTACACATCACACATGACCTGGCAGACATCGCGTCGGCCGACAGGGTAGTGGTCCTTGATGCCGGGCGCGTCGCGTTCTCGGGACCGGTTGCAGAGCTGTTCGGCAGGCATGACGTGCTCGCCGCGTGCGGTCTCGAGCTGCCGCGGGTGTCCATTCTCGCTGCACGCCTGAGCGAGGGCGGCGCATCCGCCAGGGCGAGCGCGACGACCCCCGAGTCACTCGTGGAGGCGCTGTGGCGCTGATACTCGACAACGTCGGCTATACCTACTCGCCTGATACGTCGTTTGCCGTGGCAGCGCTCTCCGGCGTCAGCGTGTCGGTCGAGCCGGGCGAGCTGGTGCTGGTGCTCGGCGCGACGGGTTCGGGCAAGTCCACGGCGCTGCGCCTGTGTGCGGGACTGCTTGCCGCGAGCGAAGGCGCGGCCTCGGTCGATGGCGCCCCTCTGACGCGCGCGACGGCTCGCGGTGTTGTCGGACTCGTCTTCCAAGACGCCGAGTCGCAGCTCTTCGCCGAGACACTCCTTGACGACGTGGCGTTCGGACCACGAAACCTCGGCACACCCGTTGCAGACGCGGCGACCGCCGCGAAGGATGCGCTGCTCCGAGTAGGGCTCGATCCCGCTCGGTACGCGGAGCGCTCGCCGTTCACGCTCTCGGGTGGCGAGGCGCGTCGGGCGGCGATCGCGGGCGTCATCGCGATGCGCCCGCGCTACCTGCTGCTCGACGAGCCGACCGCCGGTCTCGACGCGCGCGGGCGGGCCGACGTTCGCGCCATCGTGCAGGCCGCACGCGCCGAGGCCGGTGTTGTGGTCGTCAGCCACTCAGCGCAGGAGTTCTTGGGTGAGGCGGACCGCGTGCTGGTGCTCGGTGGCGGGCGACCCGTGTTCGCCGGCGATGCGAGCGCGCTGGTGGCCGACCCCGCCCCGTTCGCGTCCGCCGGTCTCATCGCGCCGGACGTGCTGCGATTCCAGATGCTCGCGCGTGAGCGCGGCATCGACGTCGGACCGTTCACCCTGGACCCCGTCGAGGCGGCCGATCGCGCACTTGCGGCAGGGGGGTGGCGCTGATGGCGGTCCCGGTTCCGTTCGGGCAGTTCGTCCCGGGTGACTCGGCGGTGCACCGTCTCGACCCACGCGTCAAGCTCGGCCTGACCGCTGCGTACTCAATCGCGTTGTTCGCGTTCGATGGCTGGAAGGGCTTCGTCGTGGCGGCCGTGCTCGTGGTGCTCGCCGTGGGCCTTTCGCGCGTGCCGCTCCGGCTCGCCCTGCGCGGCCTTCGCGCCGTGTCCCTGCTGCTCGCGTTCACACTCGTTGCCAACGCCGTGCGGTGGCAGCCGGTCGAGGCGGCGCTGCGGCTCGGTCCTCTCGGGATATCGCTCGATGGGCTCATGACAGGCGCGTTCTTCGTCGTGCGCATCGTGCTGCTCGTGGTGGGCACGTCGTTGCTCACCCTCACGACCTCGCCGGTCGCGCTCACCGACGCGCTCTCGCGCGTGATGCGTCCGCTACGGATCGTGCGGGTGCCCGTCGACGACGTTGCGACGATGTTCTCGATCGCACTGCGGTTCATCCCCACGACCGCCGAGGAGGCCGAGAAGATCGTCGTCGCACAGTCGGCGCGCGGAGCCGTGTTCGACGAGGGCGGTCCGGTACGCCGTGCCAAGGCCTGGGTGCCGGTTCTTGTGCCGCTGTTCGTGAGCCTGTTCCGCCGAGCCGATCGGCTTGCCGTGGCCATGGAGTCGCGCTGCTACACGGGTGCGGGTCGCACGCGGCTGCACGAGCCGGTGATGCGGGGCACCGACTGGCTGGTCCTCGCGACCGGTGTGACCGTCGCGACGATGACGGCGATACTGTTCTAGCGGCACCATGCCGCAATCACATCGCAGGAGGAGTGACCGCGTGACCGCACATTCGCACCCCGGCACGACCGCGCTGGTCGTCGCCTACGACGGCTCCGGCTTCGCCGGCTTCGCCCGGCAGCCCAACGCCCGCACCGTGCAGGGCGAACTCGAGTCCGCCCTGACCACAGCGCTGCGACGGCCCATCGAGCTCGTCTGCGCGGGCAGAACCGACGCCGGCGTGCACGCGCTCGGTCAGGTTGTCAGCTACGGTGCCGCCGAGGGCGATCTCGACGCGAGGACTCTGCTGCGGTCGCTCAACGCGCTGACGGGCGAGGGCGTCGTGGTCCGAGAGGTCCGTCGGGCGCGCGAGCGGTTCTCGGCGAGGACCAACGCGATCGGCCGAGAGTACCGCTACCGGATCGTGGCCGGTCGGGTGCCGCCCATGTTCCTCGACAGGGTCGCCTGGCACTGCGTCCGAGAGCTCGACGTCGAGGCGATGCGAGAGGGAGCAACGCACTTGCTGGGCGAGCGCGACTTCAAGTCGTTTTGCGTGACGGTGTCGGCCGAGGGCAAGACGACGATGCGACGCGTCGATGCGGTCGACATCGGCTACGAGGAGCATCTGGGCGAGCAGTGCCTCGTCGTCAGGGTGCTGGGCAACGCGTTTCTGCATTCGATGGTGCGCGTGATGGTCGGCACGCTCGTGGAGGTGGGCACGGGTAGGCGCGATCCCGCGTGGGTCAAGACCGCGCGTGAGGCGTGCTCGCGTGATGCCGCAGGCGCAACCGCCCCTGCTCACGGACTCACGTTGTGGCGGGTCGAGTACCCGGATGAGGTGTGGCGCTAGCCCCATGCCATGGCGCGAGAACGCGCTCGCGGCCGGGTCGAACGGGGTAGGACACACCCGGCGGCGTGTGCTCGTTGACGCATCTTCGCGGCGCGGCTACTATGTGAGGGTTCGTTTCAGCAGCCCCGTGAAGGTTCGAACCGAACATATCTGGAATCGTCCGTTGGAGGACTTGTGAAGACCTACCACGCAAAGCCCGGTGAAGTCGAGCGCGAGTGGCTCGTAGTCGACGCCACCGACGTTGTGCTTGGCCGACTTGCCAGTCAGGTGGCTCAGATCCTGAAGGGCAAGAACAAGCCGCAGTACACCCCGCACGTCGATACCGGTGACTTCGTCATCGTTATCAACGCCGAGAAGATCCGTCTGACGGGTAACAAGGCGTTCACCAAGAACTACTACAGCCACAGCGGTTTCCCCGGCGGCCTCAAGGAGGTCTCGTTCCAGCGGATGCTCGCAAAGCACCCGGAGCGGATCATCGAGAAGGCCGTCAAGGGCATGCTCCCGAAGAATACGCTCGGTCGTGCGATGAACCGCAAGCTCAAGGTCTACGCTGGACCGAATCATCCGCACGAGGCGCAGAAGCCGCGTCAGATCACGCTGGAGGGCTAACGCATGGCTGAGAACAAGGCCACCTACTACGGCACCGGCCGCCGCAAGACCTCGGTCGCTCGCGTCCGTCTGGTCCCGGGTACCGGCGTCATCACCGTGAACAAGAAGCCCGCGCTGCAGTTCTTCGGCCGCGAGGCGCTCGTCAACTTCGTGCTCACTCCGTTCAAGGCGACCGAGACCGAGGGTCGCTTCGACGTCATCGCTCAGTGCCATGGTGGCGGCGTGTCCGGCCAGGCCGGCGCGATGCGTCACGGTATCGCTCGTGCACTCCTTGAGGCCGGCGACGAGTATCGTGCCGAGCTCAAGAAGGCAGGGTACCTGCGTCGTGACCCCCGTATGGTCGAGCGCAAGAAGTACGGTCTGAAGAAGGCCCGCAAGAAGCCGCAGTTCTCCAAGCGCTAGGAAGCAGCGGCTCTACGTTCGAACCGACCGGGGCTCGCCGCACGCGCGGCGGGCCCCGTTTCTTTGATGAGGGG